>JBGSWT010000612.1:0-3684 GCA_041751815.1 Pseudonocardiaceae bacterium | reverse complement strand
CCGGCACCACTTCCGGTGTCGGCGTTGGAGCCGCATCCGGTGCCCGGGGCGGTGGCCCCCATCGTGCCCGCTGCGCAAGCGTTTCCTTCGGTGATCGAGGGCCGCAACGGCTGGCTCTACCTCGGCGCGGATGTCAGCGGTGCGTGCCTGCCGTCTCGCTCGCTGGACGACACGCTGGGTTCGTTGCGCCGGCTGCGTGACGTGGTGGAGTCCTCAGGCCGGCAGTTCGTGTTCGTGGTGGCTCCAGACAAGACGACCATGGTGCCCGAGTACCTGCCCGCGCAGTACGTGGGACGGGACTGTGCGTCGCGGGCCAGGGAAGTGTTCTGGCGCCGGGTGGTTGCCGAAGCCGGCGCGATCGACCTGCGCCCGGCGCTGGCCGAGATAACCCGGCGCAAGGGTTCCCCGATCTACTACCCGGCCGACACCCACTGGAGCCAGGAAGGGGGCCTGGCGATGACGTACGCGCTGGCTGACCGCATCGAGTCCGGTATCACGCAGAGCTGGCAGGTCGGCCAGGCCGGTTCGATCCCGTGGTCCGACGACATCAGCCCGCTGCTCGGACGTAGCGGCGAGCGAGCGATTCAGACGTACACGTTGGCGCCGGCTGGGCTGCCGGACCGCACTCGCCCGATCGCCAGCGACTTCCGGGTACCGCTGCGTCTGACCTCGGCGCCCACTGCGGGCATCGTCGACCGGCCCGTTCGCATGATTGCCGACTCGTTCACCCAGTTCGCCAGCCGTTACCTGGTGGCGACCTTCACCGACATCACCGTCATACATCCCGATACCGCCGCCGCTGCCCCACTGCCGGCCGGGGAATTGCTCGCCGGCGGCGACGTCGTCGTCCTGGAGGTGGCCGAGCGCAACCTCCTCAGCGGCACATCACCGATCCTGCTGCAGCCAGTGATCACTGAGATCGGCTCCCAGCTAGCCCGCCACCCGGTGCGCTGATACCGCAGTCTGGAGACAAACTGCGGTAATCCGCGGATCAGCGGTGGGGATCCAGCTGGTCAACACAGCCGTCCAACCATGCCGAGGCGCTGACCTGCGGACCGGCTCGCCGCATGGCCTCGTCTGCGCACGTCGTGGCGTCCGGATGGCGCTGCTGGGACCACTGGGACCCGTCCCGGTACGACTCGTCGCGCAACGCGTCAGCGTCGTGCCCGACAGAGGCCAGCCAGCACGGCACCGTCGTGGCTACCACCATCGCGAGAATGCCAACGTCGACTCGATTCACAGCCTCGCAATGCTCCTAGGCGTCCGGTAGCTCTTGGGGGGCAGCTTAGTGGCCGGGGCGCGTAGCGATGGTGCGCGTCGTGAACTCGGCACCACCGACGTGTGCGGTTGCGGAGATGGCGGTCACGTCGAGTTCACGGCGCACCCGCCCTGGGCCAGATCCCGAGCGCACCGCCACCGGACTCTCGTGCGTCGGCCGCTTAGCCGGGTAACCGGCGCCGGCCCGCGATGCCGAGGTCGGACCGGTGGTACCACTCCAACGCTTGTTCGCCCTCAAGCCAGCACAGTCGCACCGAGACGCCATCCAGTTCGGCGGGAAAGTCGATGAGGAATGGGGCGATTCCCTTGAGCTCGATGCCCTGATCGCGGAACCACTCGAGCATGTCGTCCAGCCGGGCCTGTAGCCCCTTCAGCTCGGGAACACCCCCGAACGCGGAGGAGCCGATGCGGCGCAGGTCGGCAGACAGCTCGGTGAGGTCCGCCCGGGTCTCGATCAGCGCATCGACTCGCCTGCGCACCTCCGGCAGCAGCGCGCGAGCCTCGGGTACTTCGAACAGCCGATGCTCGCCCACGTCGACAACGGTAGTGGATCAGCCGTTGGTCGGTGGCCTCTCCACGAGCTGGCTGAGGTAGAGCTGCTCGCCGAGCTTGTCGATCAGCCCCAGGTTCGTCTCGAGGTAGTCGATGTGGCTCTCCTCGTCGGCGAGGATGTCTTCGAAGATGTTGGCGGTGGTGGCGTCGCCTCTCTTGCGGCACATCCTGATTCCGGGGCGCAGCCGTTCCACGACTTCCAGCTCGACGGCGAGGTCAGCTTCGAACTGCTCCCGCACGGTCTGCCCGATCCGCAGCGGAAGCAGTTTCTGGTAGTTCGGCAGACCCTCGAGGAACAGGATGCGGTCGGTGATCCGCTCCGCGTGGCGCATCTCGTCGATGGACTCGGCCTTGGTGTGCTCGGCGAGCTTGGTGAAGCCCCAGTTGGCCTGCATCTTGGCGTGCAGGAAGTACTGGTTGATTGCGGTCAGCTCACTGGTGAGTTGCTCGTTGAGCAGCTCGATGATCTCGTCGTCACCCCGCATGCCGGCCAAACCCCCTCTGTATCGGTCCCTAGATGATCGACCGTACGCGTTCCAGCCAGCGATGTCACTGAAGGTGAGCCTGCCCTGACCAGGGCAAATGCCGGTATTCGGGGGGATAATCAGGCGCTGCGTTGCAGCGTGTTCGGCAGGTCGGCGCAGACGTCGAGCAGGGCAGCGATCTTCTCCACGCAGGACCCGCAACCGGTACCCGCCGCGCAGCGGTCGCTCACGTCCTCGACGGTGCACGCGCCCGCAGCGATACACCCACGGACCTCTGCTTCCGTTACTCCTCGGCAGATGCAGACGTACATGGCACCGATGCCCCTAGATCGACCGATTAGGTGAGGCTAAGCACAACAGATCATCGGGCTGACGTCCAGCCTCCGCTCGGTTACTGGAGAATCCGGTTTGCGGTCAGGAACTTCTCGGCGACCTCCGCCGGTTGCCGGCCGTTGAGTTGGATCTCGGCGTTCAACGCCCGCATGGCCTCTGTCGTCAGCAGGGTAGACACACAGTTGAGGGTGTCGGCGAACTCCGTGCCCTGCTCCTGGAGCACCGGCTGTGTGATGACCGGGGCGACGTGCTGGAACCCGAAGATGTTCTCGGGATCGTCCAGGGCCACATACTTCCCTGTCGTCAGCTGGCCGTCGGTGCTGAAGGCGTCGGCCACGTTGACGTTGCCCCCATCGAGCGCCTGGTAGGTCAGGCCCACGTCTACGCCGTTGAACTTCACGGCGGTCAGACCGTAGACCTCTTTCATCCCCACCAGGCCGTTGAACCGGGTCTCGAATGGCGGCTGGGCCGCGAGGGTCACGCCCTCACCTTGTGGACCTACCTTGCTCAGATCCCGGACCGTCGCCAGACCGTGCTGCTGGGCGAAGTCCGGTTTGACGATGAGGACATCGGTGTTCTGGAACGGCGTCTGGGGCAGGATCGTGGCGTTGCGTTGCGCTTCCTCGAACTGCTTGGCCCGGCTGAAGGTCTCCTCGGGACTGTTGGCGGCCCGTTCGAAGTCGGCGATGCTGGTCTCGATCTCTCCGAGGTACTCCGGGTACATCGCGATCTCACCGGCCTGGAACGCCCGGTCGATGACCTCCGATCCCCCGATGTTGGACTGGTAGTCGATCGTGTAACCCCGGGACCGGAGCGCTTGGGCGTACAGCTCCCCGAGGAGGAACTGCTCCGCGAAGTTCTTGCTCCCCACGCGGACCTGCGGCTTGCCCGCACCGGGAGTCCCGCTCGGACACGTCTGGGTCTGGGCGGTGACGCTGGTGATCGCGTCGTCGGCGCCGGGACGCTGCGTCCCCGGGACATCTCCGCCGGTGCCCCCTGAGGTTCCGTTGCCGCCCCCGGCGCACGCTGCCGTGAC
>JBGSWT010000611.1:0-4322 GCA_041751815.1 Pseudonocardiaceae bacterium | reverse complement strand
GGCGACCAGGATCGAGGTGCGCGGATCGTCGTCGCGTTCGTCATGGTCGTGGCCGGTGAACAGTCCCTGGCGGTGTACGAACACCTCGGTTCGCAGCGCGTAGTAGGCGTTGCGCGTCGCCGGGTCCGCAGCGGTTTCGATCTGAAACTCCGGGCACACCTCCGGTTGGCCGAGCAGCACCTGGCCCAGACCGTTGGCAGCGCGGTAAGTCACGGCGATCGCTGAGTTCATGATCAGGCCCCCGCCGCGGACAGTGCACCGCATGCTCCGCAGGCGGCGCAGCCAGCCTGCTGGTCAGCACCGATCATGCCGGCGTCGCGCAGCGCGGCGGCCACCCGCTCGGTGACGTACCGGACCAGTGCGGCCGGGGGCGCCCCGATGCCGTCACGGCGCGCCAGCGTGCCGGCCATCGGGCGGAAGGGCACGACGAACGGGTATACCCCTCGCTCGATCAACCGTAGCGCGCCGGTGATCATCTCGTCGGGGTCCTCACCCAGTCCCACCAGCAGATAGGTGGACACCCGGTTACGCCCGAACACCCGTACGGCCTCGTCCCAGGCCAGCTCGTAGTCGCCGATCGGCACCGAACCCTTGCCGGGCATCCACCGTCGGCGCACCTCGTCGTCGAGCGATTCGACGTGGATGCCGATCGCGGTCACACCCGCTCGGCGCAGTTCGGTGAGCACACCGAGGTCGGCCGGTGGCTCGATCTGCACCTGGATGGGCAGTCCCGGCACCGCTTGCAGGACCGCTCGCACGCACCGGACCAGGTTGCGGGCACCTTGATCGGGACCAGCCGTGGTGCCGGTGGTCATCACCATCTGCCGGACCCCGTCCAGCCGGACTGCTGCCTGCGCCACCTCAGCCAGCTGAGCTGGGGTCTTGGCGGCGATCGTGGCTCCGGATCGCAGCGACTCCTCGATGGTGCAGAACCGGCAGCGCTGGTCCTCGACGTAGCGGATGCAGGTCTGTACCACCGTGGTGGCCAGCACATCAGCACCGTGCAGGCGGGCGATCTGCTCATAGGGCACACCGTCGGCGGTGACCAGATCGTAGAACCGGGGTCGGGTGACGAGCTGCAGGGACAGCCCGGTGTCCAGCTCACCGAGGAAGATCCGGCCGTCATGCAGGTGGTATGGGCTATCGGGGTTGCGGGGCAGTGCGGCGTTGGCACCGTCGACGAGCACGTGGCCGTCGTCGCTAGGTCCGGCACCATCCGGGCGACGGACCGGCGCGTCCATCCGCACGCCCTGCAGGGCGATATCAACCCGAGCTGACAACCTCTCGGATGTGGTGTCGGTGCCAACGCGCATTGCCGTCTCCTAAAACATGTAGGTGGAGTTGACGATTGCGCCCTTACGTGCGTAGTGGATCAATGCGTCCTGCACGTCGAGAGGATGTGTTGGGATGACACCCTCGAGAAGGTCCTCCTCGCGAGCGCCGTGCAAAGAGAGGCCGAAACGGCAGCAGTACACCTTGCCACCCTCTTTGATGAACGTCTTCAGCGAATCGTTGATGTTGTGCTCACCTGGAAACGCCGAGTTCCCCGTCGTGGGAAAGCCGCGGGTGGCCAGGCAGTTCAGCGACCCCGGGCCGTAGAAGTAGATCGCCGACTCGAAGCCCTTTCGCTGCGCGCGGGTGGCCTGCAGTATCGCTACGAAGCTGACCGAGGACTCGTGCGCGATCCCGTGCACGAGTGTGAAATACTTCTCACCATTTTCGGCCTGGTAATCCGGGAAAACCTTGGTCCCACCATAGATGCTTGTTCCTTCGGGTAGGGACGGGTGCGGGATCTCCTCGAGGCTCTGCTTCTCGATATCGGTCAGGTCGGCCATGTGACGCCTCCTCATCAGTTGGATCACTCGTAAAGTTCTTCGAATGTGCCCCGGAACACCCGCCTGGCGAGCTCGCCGTCGCCGGTGGCCGCACGGAGCTTCGCCAGTTCACCGGCGAAGTCACCCCAGGGCTGATCGCTGGCGAACAGGATCCGGTCGTGGCCTAGCCCACGCCGGTCGATCTCGCTGGCCAGCCAGGTCGCAGCGAATCCGATCGACCAGGACAGGTCGGTGTAGACGCGTTTGCCAGCGGCTATCCAGTTGAAGAATCGGGAGCCGATCAACTTGATGTGGCCGCTCATTCCGCCGCCGAAGTGCACCAGATGAATCTTCACCGAGTCGCCGTATTTGTCGACCAGCCGGCCCACTTCGTCGATGTCGGATGTTCCGCCGGGGGAGGTGTGCACATGCACGACGAGATCGTGCTGTCGTGCTGCGTCGAATATCTCGTCGAGCAGTGGTGTGCAGGCCTCGTCGGTGACCCGACCGCCGAGCAGGAAACTCATTTTCAACGCCCGCACCCCAGGCTCGCCGGCCAGGGCCAGCGCCTTCGCTGTCCGGTCGGTATCGGTGGCCTTGGGTGAGACCCACAATCCAGCCCTGATCCGGTCGTTCGTGCTCGCCGCTTCGACGACCAGCTCGTTGAACGAGAATGCGATGTCCGGGTCGGGAACACCGTAGTTCGGAATGACCAGTGCACGGTCGGTACCCTCGGCATCCAGATCCGAGATCAATTGTGAAATGGTGGCCCTGGCGGTTGTATCGGGGTTGACTGCAGGGCCCCCGTAGAACGGAAATGCCGGTAGCACTCCGAGGTGGCGGTGAGCGTCGAAGACGCGAGCGGAGGGCATGGCCTTATGCCACCGTGCGTGGCGCGACCCAGTCGTCGTCACGGGGATAGGTGTTGGTAGACGTGCCCGCGATCCACCGGAACACGTGGTCGAAACCGGTGGTGATGCGCTCAGCCAGGTATTCGGCATCGTCGGCCACCCCGGACAGCCGGCCGGAGCCCCAGGTGTGCTGCCAGGGCAGCCCGAGGAAGTACAGGCCGGGGCTGGCGGTCACACCCCGGTCATGGGTCGGGTAGCCGCGGCCATCGAACACCGGCACCTCGATCCACCGGTCGTCCCGGCCGAATCCGGTACTCCAGACCACGGAGGTGACGCCTACCTCACGGAGATCCAGCCGGGTGGGTTCGTGCTGGGGTGCCCACACCGGCGTGTAGCGCGGCTCGGACACCGCACGGATGCGGTGGGCATCGATGTAGTTGTCGATGGAGTCTTTGATGCCCTCGGCTACCGCATCGGCGCTGTCCAGGTTGTGCGTGAGGTCGGGTGCGAACTGCAACGTGGTGTCCGACACCCTGGCTAGCCGGCCGTAAAGCCGCATGCCCTCGCGAGCAAAGGTGCGCAGGTCGATGTCATGACCACCGTCGCGACCGGTGACGTAATGGTTAGCCCGGAAGCGCACCGAGTCCGCGTCGGCGAATTCGTTGACTGCCTTGCGGTAGTAACCGATGTCGGCGAGCCAGGCCACGACGTCGCGGCCGCGGTAGAACCTGGCGACCCGCGGCGCGCTGCCCACCGCGAGGTGCACTTGACGGCCGGCCAGATGAAGATCCTCGGCGATCTGGCAGCCGGATTGCCCCGTGCCCACCACCAGCACGTCGCCGGGCGGAAGCTGCTCGGGACTGCGGTAGCCCGAGGAGTGGATCTGCGCCAGCTCGTCGGGTAACCGTTCGGCCAGCCGGGGAATCAAGGGCACCTGGTACGGCCCGGTAGCCAGCACCACCTGATCGGCGATCAGTTCGCCATGGCTGGTGCTGACTAGGTACCGGCCCTTGCGGTCGCGACGCAATCGGACCGCTGCGACACCCTCGATAAGCGGCGGGTTGACGAATCTGGCGTATGCATCGAGGTAGTCGACGATCTTGTCGCGAGCCATGAAGCCGTCCGGATCATCTCCGGCGTACGGGAAACCAGGCAGCTGGCACTGCCAGTTCGGTGTGACCAGGCAGAACGAGTCCCATCGCCGGTCCCGCCATTCGTGGCCGACGCGGTCGCGCTCCAGTACGACGTGATCAACCCCGTGTCGGGTGAGGCAATAACTCATGGACAGACCGGCTTGGCCGCCGCCGATGACCACCACCGAGCGATGCATGCCCTCGAGGTCGCCGCTCTCTGTCGACACCTTGGCGGTCATGGCCATGACGCGAAACCCCTCCCCGGCGGCGCATTCCGTGCTTTCACTGAACGTTGTGCTCAGTACAGAGGGTGGGTGTTTCCGATCCGTCGCATGCGGAATATCGGCATGTTGCGAAGTAACCAGCGTTGTAACGAAAACATTTAATGACCAGCGGGCGTGGGAGCCCGACACACCAGGCACCAGCGCCCGACACGCCGTACAGGGGAGCCGGACACGCCGGGGTGAGGAGGTTAGGGGCGTCGGCGCAGGCCGATCCGGCGGGTGCGGCGGCCGCTGCGGGGT
>JBGSWT010000610.1:0-2506 GCA_041751815.1 Pseudonocardiaceae bacterium | reverse complement strand
CCGCGCCGACCCGCGGTGCGCCGTTGACCGATTGGAGGACCGTCGAGCTGGAGCTGGCCGGCTTCTTCGGCGAGCCGCAGGAGATGCGGGCCGCCGTGGACGGGCCGTCGGCGGCGAAGGAGACGCTGGCCGGCAACCGGCTTGCACAGGAGAAGGGCTGGCAGGCACCTTCGATGCCGGACCACGCCCCGCTGCCGACAGTTCCGGACAAGAAGTGACCAACCCAGGAGACGTCGTGACCGAGCGGACGCTCACCCCGGTGCTGACCCGGCGGTGGCTGTCGCCCCAGTCCTGGACCCTCGAGACCTACACCCAGCTTGAGGGTTACACAGCCCTCCGTACTGCGCTGGCTGCACATCCCGATCAGCTCATCCAGCTGATCAAGGACTCTGGCCTGCGCGGACGCGGTGGCGCGGGTTTTCCCACCGGACTGAAGTGGAGCTTCATCCCCCAGCCCAAGCCAGGTGAGCAGCCGGCAGGTCCAGCGGCCAAACCCAAGTACTTGGTGATCAACGCCGATGAGGGCGAGCCGGGCACCTGCAAGGACGTGCCGTTGATGATGGCTGACCCGCATTCGCTGATCGAAGGCTGCATCATCACCAGCTACGCGATCCGCGCACACGAGTGCTACATCTACGTGCGCGGCGAGATGTTGCACTGCAACCGCAGGTTGCAGCAAGCCGTCACCGAGGCCTACCAGGCCGGATATCTGGGCAAGGACATCCTCGGCTCCGGATTCGACCTCGACATCATTATTCACGCCGGCGCCGGCGCCTACATCTGCGGCGAGGAAACCGCGTTGCTGGACTCGCTGGAGGGCCGGCGTGGCCAGCCCCGGCTCAAGCCGCCGTTTCCGGCCACCTCCGGGCTCTACGCCGCACCCACCGTGGTGAACAACGTCGAGACCATCTGCAGCGTGCCTTACATCGTCAACGGCGGATCGGACTGGTTCCGCGAGATGGGCACCGAGAAGTCCCCCGGCCCCAAGATCTACTCGATCTCTGGGCACGTGCAGCGGCCGGGCCAGTACGAGGCCCCCTTGGGGATCACGCTGCGCGAGCTGCTGGACATGGCCGGCGGGATGAAGGGTGGTCAGCTGAAGTTCTGGACACCGGGCGGGTCGTCCACCCCGCTGCTCACCGCCGAGCACCTCGACATCCCACTGGACTTCGAGGGCGCCGCTGCGGCCGGCTCCATGCTGGGCACCACCGCGATCATGGTCTTCAACCAGACGGTGAGCGTGCCGTGGGCGGTGCTGAAGTGGACCGAGTTCTACAAGCACGAGTCCTGCGGTAAGTGCACCCCGTGCCGGGAGGGCACCTACTGGCTGGTCCAGATCCTGGAGCGGATGCAGCGCCATGAAGGCACGCCGTCGGATGTGGACACCATGCTGGACATCTGTGACAACATCCTGGGCCGGTCGTTCTGCGCGCTCGGTGATGGGGCCGCCAGCCCGATCATGAGCGCGATCAAGTACTTCCGGCCGGAGTTCTTGAGCCTGTGTGCCAAGCAACCCGGGTTCGGCAGGTCAGACCAGCAGGCCAAACTTGCAGGATCGCACCGATGACGCTGGCAAAGCAGGACACCGAGTCCCTGGGTGCTGTTCCTGAGGGGTATGTCCGGCTGACCATCGACGGCCGCGAGGTTGACGCCCCCAAGGGCGAGCTGGTGATCCGCACCTGCGAGCGACTGGGCATCATCATCCCGAGATTCTGCGACCACCCGCTGCTCGAGCCTGCCGGCGCCTGCCGGCAGTGCCTGGTCGAGGCGGAGATGGGTGGGCGCCCGATGCCCAAGCCGCAGGCCAGCTGCACCCTCACAGTGGCCGACGGCATGGTCATCAAGACCCAGCACACCTCGGCGGTGGCGAACAAGGCGCAGCAGGGCGTGATGGAGCTGCTGCTGATCAACCACCCGCTGGACTGCCCGATCTGCGACAAGGGCGGCGAGTGCCCGCTGCAGAACCAGGCGATGTCCAGCGGCCGAGGGGACTCGCGGTTCACCGAAACCAAACGCACCTTCGCCAAACCGATCGCGATCTCGTCTGAGGTGCTGCTGGACCGGGAGCGCTGCATACTCTGCGCGCGTTGCACCCGCTTCTCCGAGCAGATCGCCGGGGACCCGTTCGTCGAGATGCTCGAGCGCGGGCCGGATCAGCAGGTGGGGGTGGCGGCCGACAAGCCTTTCCAGTCCTACTTCTCCGGCAACACAATCCAGATCTGCCCGGTCGGCGCGCTGACCAGCGCCGCCTACCGGTTCCGATCCCGACCCTTTGACCTGGTCTCCACCCTGGGGGTGTGCGAGCACTGCGCCTCAGGCTGCGCGCAGCGCACCGACTGGCGGCGGGGCATCGTGCTGCGCCGGCTCGCCGGTCATGACCCGCAGGTCAACCAGGAGTGGAACTGCGACAAGGGCCGGTTCGCCTTTGCCTACGCCAGCGCCGAGGATCGGATCACCCGGCCGCTGGTCCGGGATTCCTACGGTGTGCTGAAGCCGGCGTCGTGGA
>JBGSWT010000609.1:0-4620 GCA_041751815.1 Pseudonocardiaceae bacterium | reverse complement strand
GACAGAAGCGCCAAGAGTTCGACAACATGCAGGCGCCGTCGGTCGGCGGAGTTCGGCTGCCGCGGGGCAGCGGTGAGGTCGTCCGGCTGCGTCGCGGCTCCTCGCTCACCGACTTCGCTGAGAAGATCGACGCCAACCCGGCCGCGCTGGTGCAGGCGTTGTTCCACCTGGGCGAGATGGTGACCGCTACCCAGTCCGTCTCCGACGACGTGTTGGAGCTGCTGGGTCAGGAGATGAACTATAAGATCCAGGTCGTCAGTCCCGAGGATGAGGATCGCGAGCTGCTGCAGTCCTTCGACCTGTCCTATGGCGAGGACTCCGGCGATGAAGGGGATCTCGCATTCCGGCCGCCGGTGGTGACCGTCATGGGTCACGTCGACCACGGCAAGACCCGCCTGCTCGACACCATCCGCAAGGCCAACGTGATGGGCGGCGAGGCCGGCGGGATAACCCAGCACATCGGTGCCTACCAGGTCGCCAGTGAGCTGGAAGGCGTGGAGCGGTTAATCACGTTCATCGACACCCCGGGCCACGAGGCGTTCACCGCCATGCGGGCCCGAGGTGCGAAGTCCACCGACATCGCGGTGCTGGTGGTGGCCGCCGACGACGGCGTCATGCCGCAGACGGTGGAGGCGATCAATCACGCGAAGGCGGCTGGGGTGCCGGTCGTGGTCGCGGTGAACAAGATTGACAAGGAAGGCGCGGACCCGACCCGGATCCGCGGCCAGCTCACCGAGTACGGCCTGGTGCCTGAGGAGTACGGCGGCGACACCATGTTCGTCGATATCTCCGCCAAGGAGGGCACCAACATCGACTCGCTGCTGGAGTCGATCCTGCTCGCCGCGGATGCCTCACTGGATCTGCGCGCCAACCCCGATATGGAAGCTCAGGGAGTGGCGATCGAGGCGCATCTGGACCGCGGGCGCGGTCCGGTGGCCACCGTGCTGGTGCAGCGAGGCACGCTGCGGGTCGGTGATTCAGTGGTCGCCGGTGACGCCTATGGCCGGGTCCGCAGGATGGTCGACGAGCATGGCGATGACGTCATCGAGGCACTCCCGTCCCGGCCGGTGCAGGTCCACGGGTTCACCTCGGTACCGGGCGCGGGCGACAACTTCCTCGTCGTCGACGAGGACCGCATCGCCCGCCAGATCGCCGACCGCAGGCGTACTCGGGAGCGCAACGCCGACCTCGCCTCGCGCCGTCGCCGGGTCAGCCTTGAGGACCTGGACCAGGCACTCAAGGAGACCAGCCAGCTCAACCTGATCCTCAAGGGCGACAACTCCGGCACCGTCGAGGCGCTGGAGGACGCTCTGCTGAAGATCGACGTCGGCGATGAGGTCGAGCTACGGGTCATCAGCCGCGGGGTCGGTGGCATCACGGAGAGCGACATCAACCTCGCTATTGCGGACAACACCGTCGTACTCGGATTCAACGTCCGGGCAGACGGCAAGGCCACCGCGCTGGCCAACCGCGAGGGCGTGGAGATCCGCTATTACTCGGTGATCTACCAGGCGATCGATGAGATCGAGCAGGCCCTCAAGGGCATGCTCAAGCCGGAGTACGAGGAGGTGGCACTGGGCCGGGCCGAGGTCCGCGACGTGTTCCGGTCCTCCAAGGTGGGCACTATCGCCGGATGCATGGTCACCTCAGGAGAGATCCGGCGCAACGCCAAGGCCCGACTGCTGCGGGACAACGTGGTCGTCCGAGAAGATTTCACGGTGTCGTCACTGCGCCGGTTCAAGGATGACGCGGCGTCAGTACGCGAAGGCTTCGAGTGCGGCCTCACGCTCTCGTCGTATCACGATCTCCGGGTCGGCGATGAGATCGAGACCTACGAGATGCGCGAAAAGCCCCGCAGTTGACCGAGCCCGGGGGTTGGTGGCCCTTCAAGGACCACCAACCCCCGGGTTGGTGGTCCTTGAAGAACGACAAACCCGGTGGTGAGCGATGTACGTCGGCGCCCTGGAGCTCGACGTCCTGTTCGGCGACGTTCGTTCCCTGAAGCAGAAGCGCTCGCTGGTCCGGCCCGTGGTCGCTGAACTTCGGCACCGATTCGACGTCGCGGCGGCTGAGGCTGGGCATGCGGATCTGCACCGCCGGTCGCTGATCGGAGTGGCCGCCGTTGCCGTCGACGCCGGCCATGTACGCGATGTGCTCGACGCGTGCGAGCGGCTCGTGGCCGGGCGACCCGAGCTGGAGCTGCTGGCCGCCCGGCACCGAATGCTGGGCCCGGCTGATGACTAGCGTGGGTACTCCAGGCTGTACCGCACGAAAGGCTGTATCGCACGAAAGGCCGTGCCCGAAAGAACGGAATGTGAGGAGAACGCTGAGATGGCCGATCCCCCACGGGCCCGCCGGCTCGCCAAACGGATTGCCCAGATCGTCGCGTCCGGCCTGGAACACGAAGTGAAAGATCCCCGGCTGACGATGGTGACGATCACCGATGCAAAGGTCACTGGGGACCTTCGAGACGCGACGGTCTACTACACGGTGCTCGGGGAGACCGTCGACACCCCACCGGACACCGCCGGGGCGGCTGCCGCACTGGCCAGTGCAACCGGAGTGCTGCGGTCCTTGGTGGGCCGCGGAACGGGTGTTCGGTTCACGCCCACGTTGACCTTCCGCTGCGACAACATCCCAGACGGCGCGCGGCGGATCGACGAATTGCTGGCCCAGGCGCATGACGCCGACGCTGAAGTCGCCCGCATCGCGGCGGCCGCCTCGCCGGCTGGTGAGCCTGACCCCTACCGCCCACCCCGCCAAGCGGACTCGTGAGTGGGTAACAGTGTTCCGTCACTCGGCAACCAACAGAGCCACTCACGAGGTGGAGCTGAGGGCCGCTGCGAAGCTCGTCGGCAGTGCGAGAGATGTCACGCTGGTCGCCCACGTGCAACCGGATGCCGACGCACTGGGCAGCGCATTGGCTCTCGGTCTGGCACTTCACCGGCGCGGCAGCATGGTGCGGGTGACCTTCGGCGAGCCGGTGGCTGCCCCGGAGTCGCTGCGTAGGCTGGACGTCGCCGGCCTCCTCGTGCCGCCGGACGAGGTACCTGCACGGCCAGAGCTGCTCGTGGCGCTGGACACCGCTAACCGGGATCGGCTGGGTTGCCTCGCTGACCGGGTTGATACCTCCGGCGCCGTGCTCGTGATCGACCACCACGCCACCAACGGCCGATTCGGCACCCATCACGTGGTGGACACTGCCGCGGAGGCCACCACGGTGCTCGTGCTGCGGCTGCTCGACACGCTCGACGTGCCCCTGGACGAGCCGATCGCCCGCTGCCTCTACGCCGGTCTGGTGACCGACACCAGCTGCTTTCGCCGGGCCGATCCGGGCACCCACAAGATCGCCGCCCGGCTGCTGAGTGCGGGAGTTGACCCCAACGCGACCACCCGCGAGCTGCTGGACACCCACCCCTTCGGTTGGCTGGCCATGCTGGGGGCCGTGCTCGGCCGCGCGCAACTGGAGCCTGCAGCGGCTCAAGGCCTGGGACTGGTGCACACCACAGTGCGGCTGGCTGACGCAGCGGGACTGCGCAGCGAGGAGGTCGAAAGCGTGGTGGATCTCGTGCGGACCACGTCGGAGGCTGAGGTCGCCGCGGTGCTCAAAGAGGTCGGTCCGGATCGGTGGTCGGTGTCGCTGCGCGCCAAGCAGCGCCTGGACGTCTCCGCCGCCGCGGTCGAACTCGGTGGTGGTGGCCACCGCCTCGCCGCCGGCTTCCGGGCCAACGGCAGCACCGACGACGTTCTGAATGCCCTGCGCACTGCCCTGCATCGCGCCCCTCGGCTCGTTGAGGTCACCGGTGCCGTCCGCCTCGGTTGAGCACGCCACCTCAAGGCAGGATCGGGCCATGAGCTCTGCGGACGTACCCAGCGGCCTGGCGATTGTGGACAAACCGGCCGGGATGACGTCGCACGATGTGGTATCCCGGCTACGGCGGCTGCTGAACACCCGCCGGATCGGGCATGCCGGTACGTTGGACCCGATGGCCACCGGCGTGCTCGTCTGCGGCGTGCAGCGAGCCACCAAGCTGCTCGGGCATCTTCCGCTGGAACCCAAGGTCTACGTGGC
Organism: Pseudonocardiaceae bacterium; assembly: GCA_041751815.1. GTDB lineage: Bacteria > Actinomycetota > Actinomycetes > Mycobacteriales > Pseudonocardiaceae. The sequence continues at coordinate 548 of JBGSWT010000609.1, read as the reverse complement.
CACGGTGCGGCTTGGTGTCTCCACCAGCACCGACGACGCCGACGGCGACATCACCGGAGGCATGGACGCGTCCGCGGTGAGCGAGCCGGCGATCCTGGCGGGTATCGCGGATCTCAGCGGCGCCATCGAACAGGTGCCCAGCGCGGTGAGCGCGATCAAGATCGGCGGTAGGCGGGCCTACGCGCTGGCTCGGGCCGGTGAGCAGGTGTTGCTGGCCGCTCGACCGGTGAACGTGTCCCGATTCGAGCTCCTGACACTGCGCCGCGACGTACTGGGCCGCGACGTACTGGGCCGCGACGCCGGGGTGATCGACCTCGACGTGCTGGTGGAGTGCAGCAGCGGCACCTACGTTCGAGCGCTGGCCAGAGACCTCGGCGCTGCGCTGGGAGTCGGGGGTCACCTCATCGCTCTGCGCCGCACCCGGGTGGGCCCATTCGATCTGAGCGCCGCCCGTACCCTCGACGATCTCGCGGGCACACCGGGCCTCTCGGCCCAGCTGGACGAGGTGGTGGCGGCCGCGTTCCCGCATCGCGCCGTGGACGCCGCCC
>JBGSWT010000608.1:0-14847 GCA_041751815.1 Pseudonocardiaceae bacterium | reverse complement strand
ACACCCGCCACCCGAGCGCTGATCCTCAACAGCCCGCACAACCCCACCGGCACGGTGCTGCACCGCGACGAGCTCAAGGCGCTGGCGGCGCTGGCGGCTGAACACGATCTGCTGGTGATCACCGATGAGGTGTACGAGCACCTGGTGTTCGACGGCGCACAGCACGTTCCGATCGCGACGTTGCCCGGGATGGCACAGCGCACGCTGTCCGTCTCCAGCGCAGGAAAGACCTTCAGCGTGACCGGCTGGAAGATCGGCTGGGTGTGCGGGCCGGCACATCTGGTGGCCGCCGTGCGGGCGACCAAGCAGTTCCTCACCTTCGTGGGCGGGGCCCCATTTCAGCCCGCGGTGGCCCACGCGCTGCGTGCCGAGCGGCAGTGGGTGACGACGCACTGTGCTGCGTTACAGGACAAGCAGCACCGGCTGGCCGCTGGGCTGGGTACGGCGGGTTTCGGAGTGCGCCGCTGTGAGGGGACGTACTTCGTCTGCGCGGACATCCGGCCACTCGGGTACTCCGACGGCCTCCAGTTCTGCCGGGAGCTCCCGCGCAGTGCCGGTGTGGTCGCGGTACCGGTGCAGGTCTTCGTCGACGACCCGGCGCCGTGGCGGCACCTGGTGCGCTTCGCGTTCTGCAAGCGCGACGAGGTGCTGGACGAGGCAATCGCCCGCCTGACGTCGGCGAGCGCGTTGCACCCTCCAGACCGGTGACGATCGCTACAGATATCCCATCTGGCGGTCACAGCGTGTAGTGTGAGGTAGCGATTGTCCCGGGTGACGGGAGTCCACACTTCTCGCCCGGCTCCGATCAGGACGTTGGCGCGGCAAGCCGGCGCAGGGCCGGCTCCGCGGAAGGGTTGAGGGGGAACCGGGTGGCCGCCATCCCCGACGCAGGTGGCGCACGGTGTGCGCCCCGCGGGGTGCTGTGCGCACTGCTACTGGGCGCACTGCTGCGGGTCGCCGTGGTCGGGGGACTGGCCACCGCGGGGTGGCTGCTGGGATCAGGAATTGGCCAGGCACATGAAGACCTGGTTCACCAGGACCTGGTCCACCAAGACTTGGCGCAGCAGCACAACAGCATGGTGCGGTTGGTCGCGTTTCCCTCGCCGGATGACGACTCCGACGGCCTGCTCAGTGTGCCTCCCACGGTGAAGTCGACGGTCACCGGCGTCCTGCGTGCGGTGCCGCGACTCCCCGTCCGACCTCCGAAGGTCCCGGTGCTGACTCCCGTGCTGGCCCCGGTGTCGAAGCTGGTTGCGCCCGCCCGCCCGGTAGCGAAAAAAGTCGAGCCGCAGGCGACGAACCACAAGCCGGCGGTGATCGCGCCACCGCCGGCGGCGTCAGCTGAGCCGGTCGTCCCGGCGACGACCGTGGTCAGACCCGCCCCGGTGCACCTGATGCACAACGCTCCTGCTGCGGCGCCGGTCTGCGCTGCCGCTTATCCGGTTGCAGGCCCAGTAGCTGACCAGTTCGCCGTCCCAGCAGGGAAACCCTCAACATTGGGTAGCGGCCCACCGGCCCCAGCTCCTGCGGATCCATTCGGAACCACCACCGCGCCATGCCCGTCCGGTAGCACCGGAGGTGGCGCAGTCACAAGCAGTGGCTCCCCCGTTACTGTGAGTGACGGATGGTCCGGTATGGACCTGGCTTCGACGTATTGCCGGCTGTGCGCTGACGCCAGCGGCACCCCTCGGGCGGCCGCTCAGCGGCCCTCCACGTCACCAGACTGATTTCACGACCCGTTGGGTCGCCGATTACCGGCGACCCCGGTCGATCATCCCTGCCGCAAAGCCCCCGATCTGTCCGACCGCGCCCGGGCGGATCGGGTTCAATGGCCCCGGCGTCACGTTGCCCCCGTGACGTCGGGGCCCCTCTATGCGGGCACCCTCGATGTAGACGGTGCCACCTGGTCAGGTCATCGGGGTCAAGTCATCGCGGTCAGCTCATCGGGGCCGGATAGCCAGCCATTGCTCCACCGGCATGCTCCGGGACAACTCGTAACCGGTCGGCAGTATGAAGCCGCCGAGGTGAGTACGGTAATAGACCTGCCAGGCGTGGTAGCCCAGGTAGGCACGTTCGTCAGCCTGCATCAGCGCGGCGTAATGCCGCACACCGTGGACGTACCGGGCGTCGTTGTTGTAGCGGTACAGGGCATTGTCCAGACGTGCGTCGGTGCCCTCCGCGGCACCGTTGGCAGCCAGGTAGTGAGCCGCACCGAGGATTGCGTCCCGGGGGTTCCACACGTCGCCGCCGAGGCCGTAGCGCGCCCAGGTGCCCGGGAGAAACTGCATCGGTCCCTGCGCGCCGGCACTGGAGAGTCCGACGATACGACCCATTCTGGTCTCGACCAGGTGCACCGCAGCCAGCACCGACCACGGCACGCCGAAACGGCGTTGGGCCTCGGCGTAGTACTCACGCAGCTGCGATACGGGGAGCGGCTCGACGATCCGCCAGGCCGGCACGGTCGTCGGCACCTGGGTGATCATCGCCTGGAACTCGCGTCCCGCCGCGACGTTGCGTCGGACCGTGTCCTGCAATGGCGCTGGAACGTCGGCCAGTACGGCGGCGTCCCAGGCCGGCCGATCGATAAGAGCGAGGTAGGCCACCTGCGCGGTTCGCCCGGCAGCGGCGGCCAGCTCGGGCGCAGTCGCCCCGTTCCGCACGGCAGTCTCGGCGACAATGATCTGCCGGGCGACCCCCCGCGGATCAGCCAAGGCCCGCGGCTGCTCGCCGGCCAGTGCCGGAGCGAGGAGGGAATCGACCGACCGAGCCGCGTCCGGGCGCTGGGAGAGTTGCTGGGAACCCCCCTGCTGCGCACTCCCGCACCCGGCCAACACGGCCGACATCATCATCACGACCGCAGCTGTCCGCAACACGGAGCCTCACGCTACCGCTAGCCGATGTTGATCGCTGTGGTCACGGTGGTTTGGTCGATGTCGGAGGTGCGCACTGTCACCGCCAGCTGCCAGGTCCCGTCGGCCGGAATCTGGAACCCGGTAACGACATAGCGCCCTGGTGCGGTGGGCTGCAGCGGAACCGGGAATGGGCCGAGCTGCTTCGAGGTGAGGGTCAAGGTGGCGTTGAGCTCCGGCACATCACGGGGGTTCCCGGTGGGATCCGCTACGGTGACACTGATCATGGCAGGTCCGGTGACGGTGGGATCAACGTCGACGGTGAGCCGGCCCTGGCCGTCCGGACCCCCGGTGTCATAGCTGATGACCTGGTGCGCTGGCCCGGACGGCGCGGCAGTCGCGGTTCGACCGGGTTCGGCGTTGACGAGCAGCGCGGTGATGCCGAGCACCACGGCACCGAGCACGGCTTCGCGTAGCACGTTGCGTCGAAGTGTCGAGACGGCGGGGGACGATCGTGATGCTGCACCGACACCGACAAGCACTCGCCGATGCTGGAGAATCCACCTGCGCGTGATCACAGCGATGCCGAGCAGCAGCGCAACAATCACGAGCTTCACCAGCAGTAGCCGACCGTAGCCGGTGGATCCGAAGGCGGCCCAGCTACCGAGCTGACGCCACGATTGGTAGCTGCCGGTGCCGATGAGGACCACGACCGATCCGGTCGCGATTGACGAGAACCGGTACACCGCCGCCGGCGCCTCGGCACTCACGGCGGCCGCCGGGCGCAAGACGACGGCGAGCGTGATCAGACCGCCTAGCCACATACCCATCGCCAGCAGGTGCATGACGTCCATCGGTAGCGCCAGTGCTGGTTGACGCCCCACGGCGGCGTGACCTGCGACCGCCCACGTCAAGGCAAGGCACACGGCCAGACCCACACCGAGTGCGCCGAGCCACGCGTGACCTCGCCGGGCGAGGTGACCCAACCAGGCGCACAGCAACACGAGGTATCCACCAGTCAGGCCGAGCAACAACAGCCGGGTGGTCAACGCTGCGCCGAACCGGCTGTCCACGGTCGCGGAGAAGACCGCGGAGTCGAAGAGGCGATCGGCACCCAGGCCGTAACCGTAGGGCCCCTGCAGCAGCAAGCTCACCATGGTGGCCGCCAGCAGGCCGGCCCAGCCGATCAGCATGATGCGGCGGACGTCGCCCCGGGCGATGGCGCCGGGCCAGCAGAGCAACACGAACGCAATGGATCCCACCAGCAGCGCGAACGACGCAAACGCTGCGGCCCGGACGATTCCGTAGATCACGCCGACCGCTGCGCTGCCGCTGGACTGTGCGGTCCCGGCGGCCCGGTGGGCCGAGGGATGACCCACCGAGAAGGTGAAGCCACCCGCCACCGGGTGCGAGTCGGCCGACATCACCCGCCAGGCCACGGTGTAGGTGCCCCGTTGCGCACCACTGCGCAGTCCGACGCCCACGGTGGAGGCGCGACCGAGCGCAGCGGCACGACCGGTGTCCAGCTGCGCACCGTCCGGACCGAAGATGCGGATCCCCTCGGCTGCCACCGCCACGGGTTCGCTGAAGGTCAGTGACACCGTGGTCGGCGCGGTAGCGACCACCGCGCCTTGCTCAGGATCGCTCGAGATCAGCACCGCGTGGGCCGCCGCCGAACCGGCGCCGACGAGTACCCCGAGCAGCGCGCAGACCACTGTCACAATGCCCGCCCGTAACACTGGCCGACAGCGCATTGGCCGCAGGTTCAGTCGGCGGAGGTGCTGGGTTTGTTCCTTCGGCTCAGCAGACTCAAGCCGATCCCGATGATCCCCAGCACGATGCCCACCATGCCGAGCACCACACCCGTGGCGTTCGAAGAAGCCGGGGCACCGCTGGAGGTAGCCGTCGTCACGCTGGTGCTAGCCGCGGTCAGTGTGAGCACCGGTGCGGGATGCTCGGGCTCGGCGGCACCCGGGGCAGGCATGTCGATCCACCGCACCACCTCCCCGTTGTCATAGGTCTGCAACGCCTTGAAGACCAGCTGATCGGTGTCGGTCGGCAACGGGCCCAGCGACACGTCGAACTCCTCGAACGTTCCGGGCGCGATCTTGCCGCCGGTCCAGGTGATCTTCGACACCGTCTCGGTGACCTGCTTCCCACCTTCGGTGACGATCGGTTGCGCCAGCGTCGTCTTCTGCACGGTCGAGGTCCAACCGGGGACCGTGCGGGTCGACACCGACACGATGGGGTGTTCGGTCGGGAAATTAATCTCCAGCGCAGTGGTGGACGCGGTGTCCCTTTCATTGGGCACCCGGAAAGCGACTTTGGTATAGCCGCCTTGTTCAGCGCTACGGGGATTCACCGTGACGTGCGCCGACGCGACTCCTGCCAGGGTGAGCAGCACCACGACACTGACGGCGCCGACCACAGCGGCGCGACGCCCGAGTCGCCAATCAATCTTCGACATGACGGCACACTCCATGCAGAGACGGATACAACGACGTATGTGGCGTAGGTCGTGTCTCACGGATCACAGACGGGGTCGGTGGTCGAGACTTGAGTACTCTGTGCCCCCCGAACTCAACACCAGGGGTGTTCGGTCGACCCGGCACCGCACTGCTGTTGAGTTGGGGAACCCGAGAGTTAGGGACACAGCAGTTAGGGACACAGCTGGCAGTCACAGCATGGTCACGAGCATGCAGCTCATCCCGATACCCATGACGATCCGGCTCGAGCCGAGCAGATGGGGCGAGTTGACCACACCGCGCGGTCCATCGCCAAGCAACGCAGCGCTGGTGGCGGTCGCGGCCACGGTGTTTTCCGGCTCGATCAGCCGCACGCCCAACCACACCGCGAACAGCAGGAAGTACGCGACGAAGACCCAGGCCAGCGCCGGCAGCGCAATGCCCGGGCCGGGCATCTCCATTCCGTGGGTCATGTGGTGACCGGCCGGAGCGCCGGCCAGCATGTACACCATCGCCAGGCTGCCGAGCACGTGGTGCAGGTCAGCGCCTCGGCCCGGGCCAGACGGAAGGATTGTGGCTGTTCGCGCTCCTCGTCGGAGCAGCCGAACCGTGAACCACGCGGCGACGATGCTGAACAGCACCTGCCAATACTGCGCAGGCACCGGATTATCCCACGGCCAGAACATCGCGGCCATGCCGAGGCTCATCAGGCCGTGCGACGCCTCAGCGCTGTGGTCAGTGCCACCGCCACCCCCTGCGGTAACCCGGCGGACAGCGAGCAGCCGCACTGCAAAGAGGAGGGCCATCCCGGCGAACACCGCAGCGAAGGTCCCACTCACCCACACCGTTGCTGCCGCCGCAGTCACATCCGCCTCTTTCCTACATCTCGTCGGGCCTCGTCACGGCCTTTCAGAGGTGTAGTCGGTGCGGTTCGCGAGTTAGTTCCCCACCGAAAGCAGAGGCGCATACTGAGCAGGCAGCAGGCAGGCAGACGACCACGACGAACGGCTGGTCGTCACTTGCCAGTAACAGGTCGATCCGCTGCGGAGGAAACGGCCTCGCGAGTCTCGACCGAACCATTACTGCCGTTGTGGTGCTGCTCGCGCAGTTGCCGCTCGATCGCGTGATCGGCGACGATCATCGGGTCGGTCCGCAAGTCGCGGGCCAACGAGACACACAGGGCGATCATGAGCAGCGCGAACGGAGCCGCCGCGATGATCGTGAGCGTCTGCAGACCAGACAGCGCGGTTGCCCCACCGACCAGCAGCATCACTATCGCCACCGCGCCGGTCGCGGAGCCCCAGAAGATCACATTCCAGCGCTGGGGCTCCTGGTTGCCGCGCTGCGACAGCGTGCCGAGCACCATCGAAGCAGCATCCGCACCGGATACGAAGAAGATTGCGACCAGCACCATCACCAGCACGCTGGCCGCCCCGGCAAGCGGGAAGGTGTCCAGCAGTCCGAACAGCTGCGCCTCAACGCCACCCTGGCCGGCGATATCGGTGCCACTGCGCTGAGCATTGATCGCGGCCCCCCCGAAGATGGCGAACCACACCAGGCTCACCACGCTGGGCACCGCGATCACCCCGGCAACGAACTGGCGGATCGTCCGGCCGCGGCTGATCCGGGCGATGAACATGCCCACGAACGGTGTCCAGGAAATCCACCACGCCCAGTAGAAGATCGTCCAACTGGACAGCCACGCGTTGGTCGCGTCTCCACCCGCAGCTGCCGTGCGAGCTGACATGCTGGCCATGTCGCGGAAGTAGTCGCCGACCGCGGTCGGGACCACGTTGAGGATCAGCACCGTCGGGCCGACCACGAAGACGAACACCGCGAGCACCACCGCGAGCACCATGTTGGTGTTGGACAGCCACTGGATGCCCTTGGCCACCCCGGAAATAGCCGAGACGATGAACGCCACGGTGAGCACCACGATGATCGTCACGAGCAGGGCATTGCCCGGGCTGTACAGCCAACCGTTGGCCTCGAACCCGGCGCCGATCTGCAGTGCACCGAGTCCCAGCGAGGCCGCCGAGCCGAACAGCGTGGCGAAGATCGCCATGATGTCGATGGCCTTGCCCGCCGGGCCGCTGGCTGTGGTCTTGCCGAGCAGTGGCCAGAACGCGGCGCTGATCAGCTGCGGGCGGCCGCGCCGGTAAGTCCCGTAGGCCAGGGCGAGCCCCATCACGGCATACATCGCCCAAGGATGCAGGGTCCAGTGGAACAGAGTGGTGGCCATCGCCGTACCGATGCCCGGCTCGGCTCCTGGCGGTGGCTCGACGAAGTGCGTCAGGGGCTCACTGACCCCGTAGAACATCAGCCCGATGCCCATCCCCGCGCTGAACATCATCGCGACCCAGGACACCGTGCGGAACTCGGGCCGCTCGCCGTCGCGACCCAGCGGGATCCTGCCGTAGCGAGACAACGCCGCCCACAGCGCGAACACCACGAAGCCGGAAGCGGCAAGCACGAACAGCCAGCCGAGGTTATTCACCAGCCACTGCAGCACCGCAGTGGCGACCCGGGCGAGTGAACCAGGCGAGCCGACACCCCACGCCACAATGCCGCACGAGATCATCGCGGCGATCCCGAACACCGCCCAGTCGGTCACCCGCCAGCTGGACTTAGAAGGGGGGTCGATGGCAGCCGCGGGGCCCGCTGTGGAGGGGTTACCGGGCTGATACGGCTGACCGTTGTGCTCTGCGGACGTCGGCTCTAGAGGCATGATCTGTGCGGGCGCCCGGAGTACGCCCTCTCCTCTCCGTAACCGCACCATAACTCGGCGTCAGAATTTGACAATCCAAATACTTACCGTGTCGACCCCCGACCTCGAATGATACCCGGATGCCCCCGATTGGGGGAGTACTCGTGGCACCGTCAGTTGCGTACGTGGAAGATGCCCCACGCCAGGTAGCCAGCGTTGCCGCCCTGCACCCAGTGCTGCAGGCCGGTCTGCATCTGGGTGCAGTACTGATCGCTGACCTGGCCTGCGAGCTCGCCCTTGCGCCGCACGAGTTCGTCATACACCCGCTGGTAGTGCCGGGGTAGCTGCTCGGAGTGGTCGTGGAATTCCACGGAGCGCACGCCCAGCCGCAACAGTTCGCGCCGGTAGAACGACGGGGTGGCCAGCGTGTCAAGCTGAAGTCGCTGCAGAATCGGCTTGAGGTCCTCCTTGTTGGCGCTTTCGGTAGCCATCGGATCGGTGAAGATCATCTGGCCGCCGGGGCGAAGCACTCGCACCGCCTCCTCCAGTACCCGGGCCCGGTCCCCGCTGTGCAGCAGGGAGTCCTGCGACCAGACGACATCGAAGGTGTTGTCCTGGAACGGGAGATCCTCGAACGAGCCGTCGATGACCTCGATCAGCTCCTCGAGTCCCTGTTCGGCGTTGATCCGCCGGTTGCGCTCGTTCTCGACCTCGGAGAGATTCAGGCAGGTGACCCGACATCCGTAGGTACGGGCCAGATAACGGGCGGCCCCCCCGTATCCGGCGCCGAGGTCCAGCACGGTGGATTCCCGGGTGAGATCGCCCAGGCCGCCCATGGTCTCGACGGTGCGGCGGCTGGCAGGGGCGATCTCCTCGGATTCGTCGGCGTACATGCCGACGTGGATGTCCTCGCCGCCCCAGACGATGGCGTAGAAGCTGTCGGCGTCCTCGGAGTTGTAGTAGTCCCGGGCCGTGTTGACGGCGTTGGAGTACAGATCGACCGCCTGCTCCTCGGTGCGGTAGGCCTTCTCCGCGATGTGGACGAAGAAGTCCGGGTCGCCGTCTGAGTAGGTCGACTGGAAGTCACCGTAGGTCTCGACCCGCTGGAAGCCGACCTCGCGCAGCAACCGTCGCGTGTAGTTCTTGCGCAGCGGGAACATGTTGAGGTGGTAGACGGACTTATCCGGGAAGGTGTAGCGGAAGCGGGCCAGCCCGTCGTCGATGTGCTCAGGCTCGACCTTGATCTCCTCGCCGCAGTAGTAGTACGCGTGCTTGGACGAGAAGCCGTCGTCGAGGATGGTGTCGTAGTTGCGCTGATCGATGATCAGCACACCGTCGTGTTTGAGCATCGCGTAGAACTCAGCGAGCGTCTTGCGCCGGTCGCGTTCGGAGAACAGGTGGGTGAACGAGTTCCCCAGACAGACGATCGCGTCGTAGGTGCCGTGCACGTCGCGGTTGAGCCAGCGCCAGTCGGCCTCCACGACACGCAGGACGTAGCCGCCGAAGGCTCTGCCGTTCTCGTATGCCTTGACCAGCATGTGCGGGCTGCCATCGGCGCTGACCACTTCGAAGCCCGCTTCCAGCAGCCGCACTGAGTGGTAACCGGTGCCGGTGGCGACGTCGAGCACTTCACGGACACCTCGGGCCTTGAGCTGGTCGATGAAGAACGCGCCCTCACTCTGCGCGCGACGCTTCCAGTCGATCAGCTCGTCCCACTTCTCGACGAAGCTAGTGACGTACTCCTCGACGTAGTGGTCGGATTCGCGTATCTCGGTCGGGCTGTCGCCGAAGTCCTGCTGGCCAGCAGCATCAGCGTCGTCCACCTGCGATGCGTCGTCGCTCGGCGGGATTCGGGCGTTGGTCAGGGCGGCATCTTTCATCATGTCACCTCACGAACTCGTCGTCCTCCACCTCATGCCGATCCGGACATGCACTCAGCCATCACGTCAGCCTGCCGGTGAGAGCGCGTTGATTTGGGCAGAATCGGCTATCACATTGCATAACCGGCACCGTTAACTTTAAGTGAACTCGCCGAGTCGAGCAAGGGGTGGCACGGCGCGGGATACTCCTTCTGGGTGGTCCGCAGATTTCCCTTATCGCGCTGAGCAGCAAAAATGTCATCAAATCTGTGATATACAGTCGATCAGAAACATTTTTGCCGTAATGCCTGCCCGTGTGCAACAGGATGTGCTACGCACAGTGTCAGGCAGGGACGTGGCCAGCAACGCAGTCACGGCCTGCGCACAGCCGGTGGCCACGGCACCTGAATGTCCCGCGAGTTGGCGCAAGATCGAACGCGCCCGGACGCCCCCGCGATGGTGATCTCCGCTTCAGCACGACTGTCAGTGGTGCCTTCCTAGGGGTAAATTGCCCCCAAACAAGGAAATCCTCTCAAACGACACCAGCCGCGCAAGAACAGCACATCTATGCTTCGGCCATCGTGATGACGCGCACACTGCCTGCTTCGGGCTGTCGAGCATTCGTGACAGAAGAATGTCGTCGACACAGCAGCCAATAACTAGAGTCGGTGACCTCAACAAGACGTTGCCGCTCAGAGCGGACATGACATCGGACCGGAGGAGTGTCCAGTTACGTGGGCGCACCGAGTGCCCGAATCGGGTGACGGGCGTGGCGGGGTCGTAACGGCACCAGTACGCGTAGCGATGACACCGGTAGCCCCCGTGAAGCTGTTGGACCCCCGACCCGGCAGCCTCACGGGGTCTTCCTCTGTCGTGGGCGCTTGGCTTGCGGTGCAACCTAGGTCAGACGTGATCGCGGGGAATCACTCGCTGCCAGTTGGCTGAGTGCACTCGCTGGGCACCCTCGTAGGCGTCGAGTTGAGCATGCAGCTGAAAGTCGGTGGGCGTGGACGTCAGCACGGTGCGGGTGGCGGTCTGCACCCGCCACTCCCCACGGGCGAAGCTCACCGTCGATTGTGTCTCGCCGCGGACCGAGCACGTGTCGTCGCCGATCCAGCTGTAGCGCTCGACGACCCGTTTGGTCACGTCCAGCTCGATGTCATCGAAACGCAGCATGCCGAGATCCTTGATCACCTCGAGTGTCGAGCGGTACGTGACCAGGTCCCGGGATACAGTCCAGCGTTGCTCGCCCGGTAGTAGCTGGGTCACCGAGATGGGCGTTGCCCCTTCCGGGTCGTCGAACGGCCGCACTGACACTTCGTCGCGCTCACGGGAGGGGCGCACCGGCAGCCGCAGACAGGTGTTGTGGGTGAAGACCGACAGGCGCACAGGTTGCGGCGGTGGCCAGGCCAGTGACCAGTATGAGGTGGAAATCGCTAGCCGCAGCCGATGCTCAGGCGGCAGAGCCTGCGCCATGCTCTTGAACTGCACGGCTACTTGGTACCGCTGGCCGGGCACCAGAAGTTCGGGCTCGCTGTGCCCCTTGTGGTGGGTGAGGTTGAGCAGGCCGTAGCTGATCCTGGTGGCACGCCCATCCGGTGCAACGTCGGACAGCCGCACCGCAACCATCGCCACCGGCGCGGTGGAGGCGAACGAGAGCTCCAGCACCGGCGCGCCGAGGATCTCGCAGCGCTCAGTGAACGGGTCGGTATCGAACACCAGTGATCCGCCGTCTTCCTCCCGCTGGTCATACGGCAGATCGGGAGGCGCGCTGTAGGAGCACCACTTGCCGGCGAACTGCCCGACGGACAGCGGCGACTGGATGGTCAGCTCCTCGGGCTCGGCGCGCTCATGTGGACGGCCGATCCGGTGCCGCGCCAGGGGGTGCACCGAGTCGTGCACATGCGGGGACGGCCAGGATGGTTCGCCCACCCAGCGGCCGGGCCGCTCCTCGTATGCAGTGGACGGAGGCACCGTTTCCTGCATCCAGATCCGCAGCATCGGCTCGTCCATGACGTCGTTTTCGAGGTCTTTAAGCCATCGGTCCCACCAGCGCACAACCTCCTGCAAAAAACCGATGGCCGGTCCTGGCAGGCCGAGGTGAGGATACTTGTGCGACCACGGGCCGATCAGGCCTTTGCGCGGTACGTCGAGTTCGGAGAGCAGCCGGAAGACCGAGTTGGAGTACCCGTCGGCCCAGCCAGAAACGGCGTAGACCGGGATCTCGATGTCGGCGAAGTTCTCACATACCGACCCGTGCTGCCAGTAGCTGTCCCGCCGTTGGTGGCGCAACCACTTTTCCAGCCACAGCCCGCTGCCGGTGAGACGCTCATGCCACATTTCCCGCCAGCACTCGCCGACCACAGCGGGATCCGGTGGGCAGGAGTTGTAGGCGAACATCGTCGAGGCCCACGAGAGATTATCCGAGAGCAGGCAGCCGCCCATGTAGTGCACGTCATCGGCGTATCGGTCGTCAGTCGAGCACACCGTGACGATTGCCCCGAGGCTGGGCGGCTGGCGCGCCGCCAACTGCAGCGCGTTGAATCCACCCCAAGAGATACCCATCATGCCGGTCCGCCCGCTGCACCATGGCTGGGCGGCCAGCCAGGCAAGCACCTCCTCGGCATCAGTGAGCTCCTGTTCGAGGTACTCGTCGGTGAGCACACCGTCGGAGTCCCCGCTGCCGCGAAGATCCACCCGTACTGAGGCATAGCCGTGTCCCGCCAGGTACGGGTGGTGGATGGAGTCCCGCCGAGCGGTGAGGTCGCGCTGCCGGTAGGGGATGAACTCCAGGACGGCCGGTACCGCCTCGTGGTCGGAGGCGGTGGGACGCCAGATCCGCGCCATCAGCCGCACGCCATCGGACATCTTGATCCGGACGTGCTGATCCTCCCTGACTGCATGCGGCAGGGATGTCACCTCTCGCATCAGGCGCTGTGCTCCTCCTCGTCGTCGATCTCGAATGGCAACGCCCGGATGCACCGTTCGTACTTCTCGGTCAGCTCGGCCTCGTCGTGGGCGCCGACGTAGATATTCGCGATCGTGTAGCTGTAGCTGTCCTGGCCGGTCAGCTCCGAAAGCCGGTCACCCTCATGTACGGTCACGTCAACAGTGACGCCGGGAATTTCACGCTGTACTCGCTCGATCTCCAGCTCGGTGGGGTGACGGCGGACGACACCGTCGTTCCAGTGCCGCACAAACCACTTGGCCGCGACCCGGTAAGGGCCCTGGCGGCGCGGCAACTCCGGGTCCCGGCCCAGCGCAAGGCGCAGCATCACCAGGTGGTTGGGCGCGCCATCGACCTGCATGAACAGCTCGGCGTGCGACTGGGAATGCCGCGGGTTGACCTCCAGAAGGTTGAGGGCATCGGTGTTCTCGTCCCAGAAGAACTCGATGTTGAACGTGGTGCGCTCCAGCCCGATCTGCCCTAGGACGCGATCGGAGATGTCGGCCATTCGTTCGGCGACCCGGTCCGGAACAGATGCAGGGTACTGGTACCGGACGAAGCTGGGGCTCTCTTCGTGCGTAACCGATTCCACCACCCCGAGCGTGTGGGTCTCCCCGCGGTAGCGGTAGCCCTCGAAGGTGAGCTGCCTGCCGCTGATCGCCTCCTCGGCCAGGCAGACCTGCCCGCCGACGCCGGCGATCTCTGGGGGAAGCTCAAGGTGTTCGAGGACGGTCTCGAATGGCGCCCCCATCCGGCCGATCCCCTCACGAATCTCCGCCATTGCATCCTGGAACTCCTGCTGATTGGCCACCCCGAAGGCGAGCTCGGAGGAAGCCGACTTCACCGGCTTGATCCACATCGGATAGCTCATGCCCTCCGGCGGACTGGTGTCCCGTTCCGGGTCAACCAGGCCGAACCGCGGATACCCCTCGATCACCTTCTGCTGTTCGAGGCGGCTCCAGTACTTGTGCTCGCACTTCACCACCGCCTCCAGGCTCACGCAGCACAACCCCCCGTGTCCGTGACACAGGATCGGGACCATGGAACTCACCGGAAAGTCCCAGAACCCGATGATCGCGTCGACCGACCCCTCGAAGGACTCCAGTTGATCAACAGCCTTGTCCAGCAGGTCTTGCAGCGCGATCTCCTCCCCGCCCAGCAGCTCTTCGGCGGTCAACAGCGGGTGGAAGCGGTACTGCTCTGCATCGGGCAGCTCCCGCAGAATCCGTTCATTGTGCTCGTCGAGGCCCAGCACCAATATGTTCTTCACCGCCACCAACCCACCGCCCTTAGGTAGCCCTGAATCCTGGTCAGGTCATACCCGGTGAAGTGGCACATGAAACGGGGAGCGCCGTCGAGGGCGGCGCCCACTGTAGTGGCTGACGATTCCGGGCAATGGGAAGCGCTCGACTCGGCGGGCCTGCTTACACCGCCGTGGTTCTGGCGAATCCGCACCGGCACGGCCGAGCCCACAACCGCCCGTCGTCACGGCTGTCCCGCCCACCGCCGAGGACGCGTGAGCGTCGCTCGAGTCAGCGCCTGCGCCGGGACAACAGGCCACGCAGCTTGACCCGGTTCTGCGGGTCGCTGGCATACCGCCGTCCCTGATCGACCATTCGCTGTCCCTGGGGGCTGCTCAGGAAGTTCCGGATCTTGTTGACGATCGAAGCCATCACGCCTCCTTAGGGAAGTAGGTTGCCTCCAGGCTAACGCCGTCGGCCGAAGGCGGCGAGTCGGCGAGTCGGAGCCCGACACCGTGATCACAGTGGCTGCTCGTGACGGACATCAAGCGACCCGCACGATTCGGATCACCCGATTCGGGGCGTGCTTGCTGGATTACGGTTCGCGCAACCGGGAATCCATACGAAGCCGGCCCGGGTGGAAGCCCGGATCCTACCGATGCACAGGAGCACTCGTGAAGCAGAACACGCAAGCCGCTCGAGGCGGGGGGCTGCGCCGTCCGCTTGTCGTACTCGTCGCCGCCGCGGGGCTCGCGATCGCGGGTTGCGCCAGCAACGAC
>JBGSWT010000607.1:0-1913 GCA_041751815.1 Pseudonocardiaceae bacterium | reverse complement strand
GAGAACATCGCGAACTGCTCGTCCAGACCTCGGTTGAGGTTGCGCCGGGCGAAGCTCTCGGTGGCCGAGACGAAGACCGCGATCTCGGTGACGCCTGCTGCCAAGGCCCGATCCAGTCCCCGCTCGTTGGGCACCAGCACGGGATACCGCACCCCATCGCGGCGGGTGAGCAACCTGAGCAGCTCCGCGGCGTCGGCCAGCTGCGGCACCCAGCGTGGGTGCACGAAACTGGTCGCCTCCAGAATCCCCAGCCCCGTCCCAGCCAGCCGGTCCAAAAACTCGGCCTTGACCTCGACTCCTATCACCGTGGACTCGTTCTGCAGGCCGTCGCGCGCCCCGACCTCCCAGATCGTCACCCGCTGCGGCAACCCGTCACCAGGGTGGCGGTCGGGCAGGCCGACGTCCCTGGCGCTCATCTCGCCGATGGTCCGGAGTTCATATCCCTAGGGTTCATGTCGTGGTAGAGCAGCGAGTGCACCCGCTCGACCTGGGGAATGTCGTCGAACTCCAGAGGCTCATCGGAGGCCGATTCGATGATCAGCGTGCCGCAGCCCATGATCCGCTCGATGACGTTATGCCGAAACTGCACGCTGTTGATCCGGCTGATCGGGATGTCGATGCCGCTGCGGGTCAATATTCCCTCGCGGACCAGTACCCGCCTGGTGGTGAGCACGAAATGCGTGGTGCGCCAGCGCAGCAGCGGCACCACGGTCAGCCATATCACGCCGATACCGCCGAGCGCACCCAGCGCGATCCACCCGTAGAGTTCCCAGGACTGTCCCGCGATCACCGCGACGAGGAAGCCGCACAGCCCCGCGATGGCCAGGAAGAAGATCACTGGCAACAGCAGCATCTTCCAGTGCGGGTGCTTGTGGATCATCATCCGCTCGTCGTCCATGAGCAGGTCTTCCGGGTAGGGCACGGCTCCTCCTCATCCGCCGCTGGGCCGCAGCATGGCCACCGGCGCGATCACGGTACCGCTGCGCGGGTACCGATGCCGGGGCAGAGAGGCCTCCCTAGGATCCCGGGAACGTCGAGCACGCGGAGAGGAGATCCGTAATGCCCAACACGATTCCCGACCTTGCTGACATCGGCCCGAGCCAGATGGATCATGGACTGACTGGGTGGACCGAGCAGCTACCGCGAAAGACCCAGACCTATCGCAGTCTGCAACATCAGATGTCCCAGCTCGTCGTGACCGAGACCTCGGCCGACGGCACAGTTCGGGTGAGCGTGGACTCCCGCGGCGTGCCCACCGAGTTGGTCCTCACCGACCGCGCCCAAGGGGTGGACCCGGCCCGGTTGTCCGCAGAACTGATGTCCTGCTTGCGGCGGGCTCACAGCACGCTGGCCGGCCGGGTCAGCAACTTCGTAACCAGTCCGGCCCCACACAGTGGTGACCATGCCGCCGACGATGACGATCCGAGCGTGTCATCCCTGCTTTGCTGACAACAGCAGCGGCCCTAACCCAGCTGAGCGGGCCGAACATGAGTCACGTCACCGGCTGACAGTGCGCGCCGCTGCCCACCCGACAGCACCACCAGCCGACCCTCGGTGTCCAGGTCCACCGCGGTGCCGGTCAGCATGGACTGCCCTGGCAACTCCACTCGGACCTGTTCGCCCAAGGTCACGCAGCGTTGCCGGTAGGCCTGCCGCAGACCCGTGGTGACCGGATCACCCTGGTGGTCGCACCACAGCCGCACGTCACTGTCCAGGGCCCGCAGCAGGCTTCGGAGCAGGGGGTCGCGATCGGTACAGGCGGCCTGCTCGATGGCCAACGAGGTCGCCTCGGGCACCGGCAGCTCGTCGGGTCGCAGCGTCACATTGAGCCCGATGCCCACGACCACAGCGGGGCTGTTGTTCGGCGATGGGGGCACCGCCTCGGCGAGGATCCCGGCCGCCTTGCGCCGGCC
>JBGSWT010000606.1:0-1865 GCA_041751815.1 Pseudonocardiaceae bacterium | reverse complement strand
TCCAGCACCACCTCGAAGGCGCCCAACTCACGGTTCCGCCCGGTCAGCTCGGGCGGCCGCTGGCCGGCGCCGGGAGCGAACGGGTTGCGCACCGGATCCATCCTCGGACAGTATCCGGCTGTCTAGCGTTGGCCGCAGATTCCACAATAGATCCCGATCGGCGTGTCGTCGCAGCGAGTTCGGTGTGATGCTGACACGTGCATATTCGGCGAGGCGCTGGTACTCGTCGCCCTGTCCCTCACTCTCGGGTTCCCCACTCAACAGCGGTGCTGTCCCAAGTCGACCGACCAGCCCTGGTGTTGAGGTCGGGGGCCAAGAGCACTCAAGTCTCGTCCACCGACCCGGTCCTTGATCCGCGCAGGACACGGGCTAGCGGGAGGTCACACCTGCAGGATTGGCGCCACTGCCAAGGTAGGTCCCGTGCCCTTGCGTCACCAATGAGCCATCAAAGATCAGCACCTCGTTGACCAGCCGCCCTAGCTGGTTGCGGTAATTGATGACCAGCGTGTTCACGCCGACGTAGACACCCACCACCTCGAAGTACAGGTCGGGGATGCGTCGAAGTCCCTCGGCCCAGTACGCCCTCAACGCGGCCTTACCGCGGATCACACCGCCGCTCTCGGCCACGAACTGCGCAACGACCGGCGAGGTGAAGATCACGTTCTCGGCGAAATGACTCAGGACAGTCTCGAGGTCATGGGCATTCCAGGCCTTCACCCAGCCCTCGACGAAGGCCACTGCGCCAGCGTGATCCACGCGTCAATCATGACTCATCGGCGCACCTGTGCTCATTACGCGGTCCCACCCGGGCCTACCGGCGCTTACCTCGACCTGAACCAGCGGGAGTCGCTCGGCGATGCCGTCTGGCAGAGGGTCGGTGCTGGCCAGTTCAGCGCCCTCATGTTTCCCGCCAGCGCGACGGGGCACTCTATTAATGGTCGGCTGATACGCCTGGACGCAACGCCGGAGCGCCCAGGCGTACGGCCGGCAGCGACTCCCCCGTCGGCGCCATCGAGGACTTCGTCTGAGACCACGGTCACTCCGACGCTACGACTGCCCGCCGACAGGTGCTGGCCTACTCAGTCAGCGCTACGCACCATCGCCCGGATGCCGACCGACAGCCCGATGGCGGCCGTCGCGAGCGCAGCGATCCAGCCCCAGGCCACCGTGGCGGACACGATCTCGCCGGCGAACAGGGCGCGCTCGGCGTCGACGACGTAGGCGAGCGGGTTGAACCACGCCGCGACCTGCATCCAGCCCGGCCCGGTCTCCAGCGGCAGCAGCATCCCCGACAGCAACATGAGCGGGAAGATCAAGGTCTGCTGGACGAGCCAGAACATCCAGTCCTGCTTGCGCACGGCGATCGCGAGCGCGTAGCTGAGCGAGCCGAGCCCGACGCCGAACACCGCCAGCAGGAGCAACCCGGTCACCGCGCCGGCCGGATGGAGCCGGAAGCCGAACGGGAGCATCACCGCAACAATGAGCACCGCCTGCCCGGCCAGCGGCACCATCTCCTTGAGCGAGCGCCCGATGAGCAGCGACGGCCGTGACAGCGGTGTGACGAGCATCCGCTCGTGCGCACCGGTCTGGAACTCGAAGAGCAGGTTCGCACCGGTGGTCGAGGTCCCGAACAGCGCGGTCATCACCAGGATGGCCGGCACGAACCACTGCCACACGTTGCTGCCGAGGGTGTCGGCCTGGGCGCCGAGCGAGCCGACCAGCAGCGGACCGAACAGGGCGAGGAACACCAACGGCTGCAGCAGCCCGAACATCACCGAGAACGGGTCGCGCACCACCGGGCGCAACTCGCGGGCCATGACGATGCCGGTGTCGCGGAGCAGGCCCCGCCTGCTCGACCGGGGCCT
>JBGSWT010000605.1:0-2943 GCA_041751815.1 Pseudonocardiaceae bacterium | reverse complement strand
GTCAGGCCGGCGCTATCGTCCCAGCTCGTCGCCGCTTGCCGGGAGAGGAAGGCACGCGCGGCGGCATGCCCGTTCGCCGGGCTACCGGTGGCCTCGATGAAGTCTCGCACCAGCCGGAAGGGGTCCACGCCCTGTTCCGGTCCGGCCAGGGGGGCCGCCGCCGAGCCCACCGGCATCGAGCGCACCACTTGCATGTCGGAGGTGCCCGGGACAGCGGCACAGCCGACCAAGGAGGCGAACACGGCGGCGAGGACAGCGGCGCTGCGTAACGTCACGAGCATCACCGGGTGCCGGGTCCGGCCGATATTGCGGGATCTGTTGCCGGGGAGTCTGTTGCCGGGGAGCCGCTGGGAATGCTTCTGGGTACTTTTCTGGGTCCCAGCGGCAGCGGGCTGCCGGTGAGTTCGGTGTCCCGGCTGCGGGGCAAGGTGAGGCGGAAGGCGCTGCCCTGCCCGGGTTCACCCCAGGCCTGCAACCAGCCCCCGTGCAGCCGAGCGTCCTCCAGGCTGATGGACAGTCCCAGACCGGTGCCTCCGGTGCGCCGGTCACGCGAGGGATCACCGCGCCAGAACCTGGTGAAAACCAACTCGTGCTGGTCTGGGTGTAGCCCGACGCCGTGGTCGCACACCAGCACCGCGACCGCCTCGGAGTCTGCGGCGACCACCACCTCGACCGGGCGCCCCTCCCCATGGTCCAACGCATTGGTGAGCAGGTTGCGCACGATCCGCTCCACCCGGCGCGGATCGATCTCGGCAAGCACCTCGGTAGCCGGTAGCTCCAGCTCTAGCGAAGTGCTGGCCTGGTCGGCGACCGCGCGCAACGCGGTCACCGCATTCTCCACGGTGGCACGCACGTCCAGCGTCTCGCTGTGCAGCTCGGCGACCCCGGCGTCCAGCCGGGAGATCTCCAGCAAGTCGCCGAGCAGCGCCTCGAATCGATCCAGCTCGTTGACCAGCAGCTCGGTGGAGCGATGCAGCACCGGGTGCAGCATGTCCCGCGAGTCATACAGCAGATCCGCTGCCATCCGCACGGTGGTCAGCGGAGTGCGCAGCTCGTGGGAGACGTCGGAGGTGAAACCGCGCTGCAGCTCACCGAACTCCTCGAGTTGGCGGATCTGCCGCTGGATGCTCGCGGCCATCTCATTGAACGAGGTGCCTAGCCGGGCCATGTCGTCGGTACCGACCACCGGGATGCGCTCGGAGAGGTGCCCATCGGCGAAGCGTTCGGCCACTTCAGCAGCCTGCCGGACCGGGATGACCACCTGGTGGGTCACCAGGCTGGCGATGCCCGCGACGAGCCCCAGCAGCACCAAGCCGCCGACCACCAGGGTGGACTGCACCAGGTGCAGCGTGCGCTGCTCTGCGGTAAGCGGAAACAGCAGGTAAAGCTGCATGGTGCGGCCTGCACTGGCGACCGGCATGCCGACCGCGAGCATGGTCACCGCGGTCGAATCCCGTTGCACCGTGGTGATCTTGTGAGCGAGCACGCCGCGCTCCACGGCGGACTGCAGCACCGCGGGGACGTCGTCCAGCGGCCCGATCTTCTGCCCAGTACCGGCCGCTCCTGAAGGGCCGCCACCGTCCACCAACACCGGCTCGTAGGCTCCGGCGCTGACCGCCGCGGGACGCTCACCGGTGGGGTCGGAGTTGGTCAGCCGATCGACAGCGGTGGTGAGTCTGCTTGCCAGCGACGCCGAGGTGGGATCGACGGCGCTGAGCTCGGATTCCAACACGACTCTGCTGTTCTCGGCTTGGAGCAGCGCGGCCTGCGTCTTGTTCTCGATCAGCCGCTGGGCGATCTGGGCTTGCAGCACCATGCCCAGCACCAGCACCACGGTGGATGACAGCGCCACGGTGCTGCCCACCACCCGGATCTGCAGCGACCGGCGCCACATCGCGCCTGCCCCCGTCGACAGCTCATTGGCTTGGCCGGCGATCCGGCGCAGGAGATCGGTCACCCGGACCGCCAGTGACATCAGCGCGGAGTGGTCCGAGCAGCGGGGAGGCTCACGTCGTACCGGCCTTGTATCCGATGCCGCGGACGGTCAGCACCACTTCCGGATGCTCGGGATCCCATTCGATCTTGGAACGAAGACGCTGGACGTGCACATTGACCAGCCGGGTGTCCGCGGCGTGCCGGTAGCCCCAGACCTGCTCGAGCAACACCTCGCGGGTGAACACCTGACGGGGTTTGCGGGCCAGCGCCACCAGCAGGTCGAACTCCAAGGGAGTCAGTGAGATTGGTGTCCCGTCCCGGCTGACCAGGTGACCGGGCACGTCGATGGCCAGATCCCCGATAGTGAGCTGCTCGGCGGGATCTGCTTCGGTGCGGCGCAACCGGGTCCGCAGCCTGGCCACCAGCTCCTTGGGCTTGAACGGCTTGACCACATAATCGTCCGCACCGGACTCCAGCCCCAGCACCACGTCGACGGTGTCGCTCCTGGCGGTGAGCATCACGATCGGAACACCGGACTCGGCGCGGATCGCCTTGCACACGTCGATACCGTTCATGCCCGGCAACATGAGATCCAGCAGCACGAGGTCCGGCTTCAGCTCACGAACCGCAGGCAAAGCCTTGGTACCCTCGCTGACCACTGCGGAATCGAAGCCCTCCCCGCGCAGCACGATGGTCAACATCTCGGCTAACGCGGGGTCATCGTCAACCACGAGCACACGAGCCCTCATGGAGACCATGGTGGCACTGCGCTGGACGCTTCCCGCAGGCGGGCGGCCCGCCTGGTCATCCGGCGAGCAACTGCAAGGCCACGTCGCTGGGTGTCGGCCCGGTTCCACCGGTTCCGGCAGTACCGTCCAGCACCAACCACGGGGCCAGCCAGCCGCAGCCAGCGAGCCCGTCATAGACGGAAGCGCACCGCGCCTGCAGCCCGGTGTCGATCTCGTAGAGATCCCTCGCCCGCCCGCTGTCGGCCGCGGCCCGCCCGTC
>JBGSWT010000604.1:0-3276 GCA_041751815.1 Pseudonocardiaceae bacterium | reverse complement strand
TGACGCTGGTGGCCGGGTCGACGGCCAGCAGGTGGGACAGAATCCGCGCCCAGCCCGGCCAGGAGGCAGGGTCACGCCCGTCACCTGGATCCGCCTCGACCAACAGCGCCTCGGCGTAGGCACGATAAGCGGCGGCGCTGTCGGCGGGGAGCTGGTCGCGCAGTATGGCTTGGGTAAGCCGGTGCAGTTGCAGCCCCCGGTCAACCCGGGCCAGGCCGTAGCTGCTGAGCCGCCCGAGGCTGCGGTGTGCCGCGACCGGGCTGACCACCGCGGCGGTCAAGGCCTCCAATTCTGGCAGTTGGCTGTGGCCGGTTGCGGCAATAGGGCGGGTCAGGACTTCGGCGGGAATGGGTTCCGGGGCGAGGAACGCGGTGATTCGGGCCAGCGCGAGCGCGACTGGGTCCACCTCGGCGAGGCGGTCGGTGGACACCCGGATCACTACGGCCAGCGAGTGCGTGTGACTCTGCGGCGCGCTCTGGTCGAGCAGTTCCTCCGCGCGGGTCTCGAGCAGCTCAAGGTAGTTGTCAACTGACATGCCGGTCTCGGCAAGGAACTCGGCCGCCTGGGCCAGCGCCAGTGGCAGGTCGCCGAGGGCCTCGGCTAGGCGGTCTGCCTCGGCCTCCCTGGCGCCAGGCCGGGAGACGTGGATCAACTCCACCGATTCCGGGCGGGGCAGCACATCGACCTCCAGCCGGACGGCAAGCTCACCCCAGCCCGGGTTGCGGGAGGTGATCACAGTGTGCCCCGGACCGGCAGACAGCCAGGCTCGCAAGTCACTGGGTGACTCGGCGTTGTCCAACAGCAGCAGCCACCGGCCCTGCCCCCGGAGATAGGCCCGCAACGCCCCGACCGCGCTGGCCTTGTCGGCATGCGGTGGAGTCAAGCCCAGCTCAACCGCCAGTGCTGCGAACTGCTCGCCGATCAGGCCGGTCTCCTCCGCGCTGACCCACCACACCACATCGTAGGCACCTGCGTAGCGGTGCGCGTACTCGATCGCCAACTGGGTCTTCCCCACCCCGCCCATGCCGTGCAGTACCTGCACCGCGGACTTCCCGCCCGACCGCAATCGCTCCCGCAGGTTCACGAGGATGGCGTCCCGACCGGCAAACCCAGGATTACGCGGGCCGACATTCCACACCGCCGGAAACACCCCCGGCAGCCGCGGACCCGCCTCCCCGCGGCCAGTCAACGTCCCCGCGCGGCCATGGCCGGGAAACAACGGTTTGCCGTCCGGGCGCGCCGGGCCCCGCACCGCTGCTGTCAATCGTCGAGCCGCCTCGTCTTCGTCCACATCGAACAGTTCGACGCGCAGCAGCGGGCGTAGCAACCGTGGCACCGCGCACGGCTCGACCTGCACCGGTACCAACCGGTGTCCCTCTTCGTCATTTTTGACCAGCGCCGATGTCCACTCGTCGGTCGTGTACCGGATGTCCTCGAAATACGCCGCGGAGAACAGCGCTATCACCCGGTTTGCTGCATCCACTGCGCCCTGCATTTTGGTGACGAAGTTTTCGCCCACCACCCAGTCCCAGGAATCCAGCTCCACGGTGTAGCCGGCTTCGACCAAGTGCCAAGCGACCCACTCTGCCCACGCCTGATCCCGCCCCGCGTGACTAACGAAAAAGTCCACTCCCACCGCGTCCTGCGCCACGCCTTTGGTCACCGCCCCAGCATGCCCGACAGCCAACACTTGGTACGTCTTCATCGCAGTTGCCTCATCGACCTCTCTCGGAGCTATGTGGGTACGTTGTGGACGGGTCGGCTAGATCGCACCCAGCAGCTGCCGGCAGCCGTCGAAGCCATCCACGTCGAGTCGCCACTCCGGACGCACGAAGTCCGACGGCTCGAGCAGCAGCCGGATCTCGGTAGCCGCCGTGCCACGCCTGGGGTAGCTGTTCACGCCGTCAGTGCGGTAGCCCAGCTTCTCGCTGATCCGCAGTGAAGCGGGGTTGTCGGTGAACGCCCCGGAGCGCGCGGTGGCGGCCCCGAGGTGGTCAAAGGCCAACATCAGCACGGCGGCGCGCATCTCGGTACCGAATCCCTGGCGCTGGTGTGCACAGCCCAGCCACGAGCCGGACGAGACCTCTCCGGTGATCGGGAACGCCGTCGCCGAAAGCCCCTGCGCCCCGATGACCTGACCCTGGTGGCGGACCAGGAAGTGGACATTCCAGTCCGATGCGGTCAGCCGCGAGCGTGCCCCCCAGTGGTATTGCACGGTACCGCGCAGCAGGTCATCAGGGGCCTGGTCGGTCCAGGGGAACAGGAACGGCATCTCCTCGGGCGGATGCACACCGCGCAGCGCCAGCGCCGCCAGCTCATACAGTCCCTCATCGTCGTCCGGGCGCAGCGTCAGGCGTGGGGTGCGCAGCACCAGATGCCGTAATGGCCAGGGATCAGGCATACCTCAGACGATGGCACAGGCTAACGAGACCACCGTTAGCTGCGATAGCTACTGGTCTGGTGAAAGGAACGCACCTCATGAATATTTCCGCCTTCCGTTGCGCGGCGGTGTTGGCCGTGTGCGGTCTGGCGCTCGCCGGGTCGGCCGTACCCGCCGTGGCCGCATCGGTACCGGGCATCAGGGCGGCCACCGATCTGACGTTGGCCCTGCACGCCGGCCAGAGCGCCGCCGGGCCAGTGCTGGCCGAGGTTACGTTGATGTGCGACCCCGCCGGTGGCACCCATCCGCGCGCGCGGGCGGCCTGCGGGTCTCTCAATAAAGTGGACGGCGACTTCGCCGAATTGCCACCGGTCGCGGGAGTAGCCTGCACCGACATTTTCGCGCCGGTCACCGCCGAGGCGAAGGGTGAGTACCGCGGCCGGCCGGTCCGGTTCCTCCACACCTACGGCAATCGCTGTGAGGCGCAACGCAGCACGGACGACGTCTTCACGTTCTGAGCCAACTCCGTAGGCGCTGCGCGTCGCCCTGAGGGGTGAAAAGAGTAGGGCTGCCGCCCGTCACAGCCCTACCTGCGCCGAGTTCGACATCAGGGCTGCGGGAGCGGCTTCGGACAGCCCTGATGTCGAACTCGGCGGGTGTAGAGCGGGTTGTGGTCACCTTATTTTCGAAGCAAGTCACCCCGTGTCCGGCGTCCCAGCAAGCTACCGTCGGGCAGCATGCGCGCCATCACGATCACCGAATACGGCGGCCCGGACGTGCTGCGGCTGGCCGAGCAGCCCGATCCCCGGCCCGGTCCTGGCGAGGCACTGATCGACGTCGCCGCGACCGCGATCAACCGAGCTGACTTGTTGCAGCGGCAGGGCCGGTATCCCCCG
>JBGSWT010000603.1:0-3524 GCA_041751815.1 Pseudonocardiaceae bacterium | reverse complement strand
GCGGGGGCAGCGCGGCGCGCGCGGCGCGCAACCCGACCTCTATCGCATAGACAACGGTCCGAGCCACTCCGGACAGGCTTCTGGCCAAGTCGAACCGATCACCGAGACCGAGGGCGGCGGCGACCTCATCAGCGTCCTGCGCGCGCAGCACGTCGCGAGATCGGCCGGCGAGCCGATGCAGCTCGGTGCGCACGTCCAGCAGAAGATCACGTGCGGCGCACACCTCAGGTCCGACCCGGTCCAGGAGTTGGCCTGCGGACAACGCGCCGAGCAGCTGCACGTCTCGCAGTCCGCCGTGCCCGTTCTTCAGGTCCGGTTCCACCCGGTGGGCGATGTCTCCGCTGCGCAGCCATCGTTGCTGCGCCGACTCGGCAAGCTCTTCGAGCCTGGTGCGGATTCCGGTGCGCCAGGCCCGCCGCACGGCGGTGTCCATGGTGGTGAACAGCGCACCATCTCCGACGATCAGGCGGGCATCCAGCAACCCCAGTGCAGCGCGCAGGTCGGTGGCCGCCACCTGCACGGCCTGCCCGACGGTTCGTACGCTGTGATCAAGGTCGATGCGGGCGTCCCACAGCGGATACCACAGCGAGTCGGCGAGCGCGCTCACGTCGCGCTTGCCGTCATGCAGCAGCAGCAAGTCCAGGTCGGAATGCGGGACCAGCTCGCGGCGACCCAGTGCACCGACCGCAACCAGCGCGGTACCCCGGCCGAATCCCAGTGACGTGCATCGAGAGGTCAACCACAAGTCGTGGAGGTCGACCAGTGCCGCCCGTAATGCTTGCGCCGGCAGCTGACGCTGCCGCGGGTTCGCACCGAGCAGCGCGGCACGCGCCCTGACCAGGTCGTCTGCCGAGGTGTCCGGATCACCGGCGTGAGGCGGGGCCCCAGACAGCGTCATTGCCCTTGCCTTTCCGTACCGGCGTCGCGCCCGCCGCCCAGCGACGAGAAGTCGTACGAGTCTGGCGTGCTGGACCTCGTGCCTCAACCGCACCCCGACCTCGCTGTTGAGGCTTCGGGAAGTGTGTTTCCCTTGCGGGAACGCCACGTTTCGGCGAAGTAACGGGCACGTGCACGACCAGGGTCGCGGTGTAGTCACGATCTAGGGAATGCTTGCGGTGCACCGGCAACATGCACCGGTGCACCGCACGGCGTCAGGCCCTCCGTGGGCTCACAGCGCGTCCACACCGCGTTCCCCGGTCCGAACCCGGATTACGGTCTCCACTGGTGTGACCCACACCTTCCCGTCCCCGATCTTGCCGGTTCGAGCTGCCTCGACCAGCACGTCAAGGGTCTTGTCCACCTGCATGTCGTCCACCACGACCTCGACCCGGATCTTGGGCACGAAGTCCACGGAGTACTCCGCGCCCCGGTAGACCTCAGTGTGTCCCTTCTGCCGGCCGAAGCCCTGCACCTCACTGACCGTCATCCCAAGCACCCCGATCTGTTCCAGGGCACCCTTGACGTCCTCCAGCGTGAACGGCTTGACAATCGCGGTCACCAGTTTCATCGCCACTCACCCTTCCTGACCGGCCGAGGCCGGGATCTTACCGGGGGCGGCTGCCTGCGTGACTCGGCTGTTTCCGCTGCCGGTGAAGATCGAGCTGAGCTCGTAACCGGCCTCCGCGTGCTCGGTCTCGTCGATACCGGCCTGCTCAGCGTCGTTGCCCAGCCGCAGACCGATGGTGTACTTCAGCACCAGCGCGATGATCAGGGTCACGACGAATGAGTAGGCCAGTACGGCGCCCGCCGCGACGGCCTGACGCCACAGCTGGTCGGCGCCTCCGCCGTAGAACAAGCCATCCACCCCGGCGGGTGCCACGGAGGTGGCCAGGAAACCGATCAGCAGCGTGCCCACCAGCCCGCCGACGAGGTGCACGGCGACCACGTCAAGCGAGTCGTCGAAACCGAACCGGAACTTGATGCTAACCGCAAGCGCACACACCGCGCCGGCGATAGCTCCGACCACAATCGCCCCGACCGGGGAAACCGACGAGCAGGCCGGGGTAATGGCAACCAGACCGGCCACCACGCCGGAGGCGGCACCGAGGCTGGTGGGCCGCCCGTCGCGGACCCGTTCGACCAGCAACCAGCCCAGCATCGCCGCGGCGGTGGCCACCATGGTGTTGACGAAGGCGAGACCTGCGACGCCGTTTGCGGCGACGGCCGATCCGGCGTTGAAGCCGAACCATCCGAACCACAGCAGCCCCGCACCGAGCATCACGAAGGGCAGGTTGTGCGGGCGCATCGCCTCTCGCGGCCAGCCGCGGCGCCTGCCGAGCACCAGACACAACGCCAGGCCCGCGGCGCCCGCATTGATGTGCACCGCCGTCCCACCGGCGAAGTCGATCGCTGCGAGGTCGTTGGCGATCCAACCACCAACCGGCGCAGTGACCTCATCGAAGGCGAACACCCAGTGCGCGACCGGGAAGTAGACTACGGTCGCCCACAGCGCGGCGAACACCAGCCACGGCACGAACCGCATCCGGTCGGATGCGGAACCCGAGATCAGGGCTACCGTGATGATCGCGAACATTGCCTGGAACGCGACGAACACCGTCGAGGGGATCGTCCCCACCAGCGGGATCGACATCGGGGAGCCCTCGCTGGCGAGGTAGGTGCCGCCGAAGAGACCATTCAATCCCGCGTACTCCCCCGGGTTACCGAGCAAGCCGAGGCCGGTGTCGTTGCCGAACGCCATCGAGTAGCCGTAAAGCACCCAGAGAACGCTCACTACCCCCATCGCGGACAGACTCATCATCATCATGTTCAAGACGCTCTTGTAGCGGACCATGCCGCCGTAGAAGAACGCCAAGCCTGGAGTCATCAGCAGCACCAGAGCGGAGCTGATGAGCATCCAGGCAGTGTCACCGGTGTCTAGCACGGGTTCACTCCTCTGTATCTCACGATCGGCTGGCGCTTGGAGCAAAGGTTGCGCATTCGGTGTTTCGCCCAAGGACACCAGACGTTTCAGCAAAGTTAACTGTCGGGGTTGTACTGTTACGTCCAGATTTCGAATACGTCCAGATTTCGAACCGGCTGTATGCTGTACGTACAGCGGCCGTTTTGTCCGAATCAATCCAGTAACGCGTCGACGAAGGCAGCCGGCTCGAATGGCGCAAGGTCGTCAACACCCTCGCCAAGGCCGACCAGCTTGACCGGCACACCGAGCTCGCGCTGCACATGGAAGACGATGCCGCCCTTGGCGGTGCCGTCCAACTTGGTCAACACGATGCCGGTGACATCGACGACCTCGCGGAACACCCTCGCCTGGACCAGACCGTTCTGGCCCGTGGTGGCGTCCAGTACCAGCAGGACCTCGTCCACCTCGGCCTGCTTGGACACCACCCGCTTGACCTTGCCCAGCTCGTCCATCAGACCGGTCTTAGTATGCAGCCGGCCAGCGGTGTCGATCAAAACGGTGTCCACGCCATCGGCGGTGCCCCGCTTGACCGCCTCAAACGCCACGCTCGCTGGGTCGGCACCTTCGGCGCCCCGCACAACCTCCGCGCCGGCGCGCTCCCCCC
>JBGSWT010000602.1:0-4922 GCA_041751815.1 Pseudonocardiaceae bacterium | reverse complement strand
GCCGCCCGCTGTCGGCTGCACTGCACCGTGCGGTGCGGGAGCTGGCGTTGCGCCACCGGGCCCCGGACCGGGTCGAGGAGGTGCTCGGGGTGCTCAAGGCCTTCGCCCTACGCGCCGCGCCGGAGAACGCCAAACTGCGGGACCGGTGGCAGCCGGGCATCGACGCGCCGGCCGTAGCCGGCCGGGCCGACTCCGGGGATATCGAGATCGACCTGGTGGAGCTTTTCACCGAGGTCGCCGAACTGGCTGCCGACGTCGGCACCGGGGTGGCGCTGCTGATCGATGAGATGCAGGACGTGGCGCCCGACGACGTCTCCGCGGTGTGCGCCGCCTGTCACGAGCTGTCCCAGTCCGGAGCGCCGCTGGTGGTGGTCGGTGCCGGGTTGCCGCACCTGCCCGCGGTGCTCAGCGCGTCGAAATCCTATTCCGAGCGGCTGTTCCGTTACCTGCGGATCGATCGGCTGGACCGCTCCGACGCCGACCGCGCGGTGGTGGCGCCGATCGAGCGGGAGAGCGCCGCCATCACCCCTGACGCGCTGGACATGCTGTTCGAGACCTCCGGCGGCTACCCGTATTTCGTGCAGGCCTACGGCAAGGCGGCATGGGACGCGGCGCCAGCGTCGCCGATCGGGATCCTCGACGTCCAGGTGGCCGCTCCCGAAGCGGAAGGCGAGCTCGCCGTGGGCTTCTTCGGATCCCGGTTCGAACGCGCCACCCCGTCCGAGCGCGAGTACCTGCAGTCCATGGCCGAGCTCACCGGTGGCCGCGACGAGCCGATCGGCACCACTCAGGTGGCCGGCCAGCTCGGGCGCCGGGCCTCGTCGCTGTCTCCGGCGCGGGACAGCCTGCTCAAGAAAGGGCTCGTCTACTCCGGGGAACGCGGGCAGATCGCGTTCACCGTCCCGCACTTCGGACGCTTCCTGCTCGGCAGGCCAGCGGTGTGAACCCCCAAACGAGTGAATCGCCGGGTGCTCGGTAGGTGCTTGTAACAGCGCCACCGCGCATGGCGATGACACTGTTAGCCCCGTGATGCTGTTGGACCCCCGACCCGGCAGCCTCACGGGGCCTTCCTATGTCCTGACCCGCTAGCTGAGCCGGCGGTAGTCCGACTCCCGGCTCAGCCGGGGGTGGTCCGAGTGCCGGCTCAGCCGGGGGTGGTCCGGGCCGCACCGAGCAGTGCCGAAGAGGGCACTACCCTCGTCGCCGTGCCCGACAGCAAGCTCGAGATTCAGATGCTCCACGACCGCGTGATGGTGCGCCTCGTGGGCGAGGAGGGCGAGCGCCGGAGCAGCGGCGGAATTGTCATCCCGGCGACGGCGCAGATGGCCAAGCGGTTGTCCTGGGGTGAGGTGCACGGCATTGGTAGCCACGTCCGTGCCGTCCAGGTGGGCGACCGGGTGCTGTTCCACCCCGAAGATCAGTTCGAGTTCGACGTGCGCGGGCGCTCTTACCTGGTGGTGCGGGAACGGGATCTGCAAGCCGTTGCCAGCGAGCGCACCGAACATGGAACCGGCCTCTACTTGTGACGTCAACATGACTGGGACCGCTTCTTGCAGCCGGAGTGCCGGCTTGTCTACGGGAAGGAGGTGCGGTGCCTGACACGCCAGCAAGGTCCGCGACATGGTCGTGGTTCGACGAACCGACCGAGAGCGGCGACACCGACGAGATCCCGCAGACCTCCGAAGCAGGGAATTCCGCTGCCGAGCCGCGCACCCTCGAAGGGACACCAGCAGGGACACCACCGCCACCACCGTGGGATGAACAGCCGGACACCCGCGGTCGGACTCTGCGCCGGGGTGGGATCGCCGTGGCTGTCGTGCTCGGGTTGCTCGTGCTGGCCTACGGGATCGATCTGGTGGTGTCCCGCGGTGATGTGCCACGCGGCGTGATCGTCGCTGGTGTCGACGTGGGCGGGATGCAGCAGGCCGCAGCCGAACAGCGGCTGCGTGAGCAGCTTGAGCCACGGCTGAACCACCCGGTCACGCTGCGGGCGGGCGACGTCGAAACCATCCTCGATCCGGTGCGCGCTGGTCTCACCCTGGACTGGCCCGGCACGCTCGCTCAGGCGGGCGCCCAGTCACTCAACCCATGGACCCGCCTGGCCTCGACCTGGCGGACTCACGAAGTGGGTGTGGTGACCAAAGGCAACCAGCCAGCCCTCACCGCGGCGCTGGAAGGGCTGCGGGCCCAGATCGACCGGGAGCCGGTCGAGGGCACCATCCGTTTCGATGGCGCGCGGCCGATCCCGGTCGACCCCAAACCTGGCCAGCGGCTGGACGTGCCTGCTGCCAGCAATGTGGTGCTCGGCATCTGGGTTCGCGGCGGCACCGTGGAGGTCCCGGTCGCGACACTGCCGGTGACTACCACCCCCGAGGGAATCCAGGCAGCGCTGCGCGACGTCGTTGAGCCTGCGGTGTCCAGCCCGGTCAACGTCACCGGTGACGGCAAGGACGCCGTGCTCAAGCCGGAGGTGATCGCAGCAGCGCTGCGATTCGCCCCGGACACCGAAGGTGGCTTGACCACCACCATCGACGATCCCACAGTGATCGCCGCGCTTGAGCCGCAGCTCGCGTCGACGCTGCGACCTGGCAAGGACGCCGAGATCATCCTCCAGAATGGCTTGCCGGTGGTCCTGCCCTCCCTCGATGGCCGCGGTATCGACTGGCCGGCCAGCTTGCGTCCGCTGCTCGACGTGCTGCAGATCTCCGAGCGCGAACGGACCATGGCGGCCAGCTACGTCAGCCTGCCCCCGAAGCTGAGCACCGAGCAGGCCAACGCGCTGGGGATCACCACCCAGATCAGCACCTTCACCACCGGTGGGTTCGCCGCGGATTCCGGGCAGAACATCCGCCGGGTCGCCGAGGAGGTCAACGGCGCGATAGTGCGGCCAGGGGAGACGTTCAGCCTCAACAAGTACACCGGTCCGCGTAACGCCGCCGCCGGATACGTGGAGGCCGGCATCATCGACCACGGCCGTCCTGGCCGGGGTATCGGTGGCGGCATCTCGCAGTTCGCCACCACGATCTACAACGCCTCGTACTTCGCCGGCATGGCCGATATCGAGCACAAGGAGCACAGCTACTACATCAGCCGCTACCCCGCGGCTCGTGAGGCGACCGTGTTCGAGGGCGCTATCGATGTCAAGTTTCGCGCCGACTCGCCCACCGGCGTCCTCATCCAGACGGCCTGGACCCCGACCTCGGTGACCGTGACGTTCTGGGGTACCAAACACGTTGATGTCGAGTCGATCACAGGACCGCGTACCGACCTCACTGACCCGACAACTCAGACCATCTACGGCCAGCCGTGCAAGAACAGCAAAGGCTCGCAAGGTTTCACTGTGACCGACACCCGGGTGGTCCGGGACGCCAATACCAAGGCGGAGATCAGCCGCCGCACCCGCAAGGTCGTCTACGACCCCGCCCCCCACGTAGTCTGCGCCTAATCTCCCCACCCATCGCATTCAGCGGGCTCAGCGGGGTTATTCGGCACCTGATAACCCCGCTGAGCCCGCTGAATGCGGGCAGCGCGGGTTAGAAGGCGGCTTCCGGGACGTCCATGAGGGCGTTGTCGGTGGCTTCCACGATCACCCGGCGGGCGGTGAGTTCGGGGAGGACGTTGCGGGCGAAGAAACTCGCCGCCGCCACCTTGCCCTGATAGAAGGCCTGATCCTTGGCAGTCACCTCGCCGTCCAGAGCGGTCAGCGCCACCTCAGCCTGGCGCAACAGCAGCCAGCCGATCAGGACGTCGCCGGTGCTCATCAGAAACCGCACGGTCTGCTGGGCGACCTTGTAGGTGTTGCGCGGATCCTGCTGAGCCGACATCACAAAGCCGATCATGGTTCCGAGCATGGCCTGCAGGTCACCCAGCGCGGTCGCCAGCAACGCCCGCTCCTCTTTGAGCCGACCAGTATCGCTACTGTCGCCTGCGGCGTCCAGGAACGCCTGGATCTCGCTGTTCAGATGCCCGATCGCCTGGCCCCGATCCCGGACGATCTTGCGGAAGAAGAAGTCCTGGGACTGGATGGCCGTGGTGCCCTCGTACAGGCTGTCGATCTTGGCGTCCCGGATGTACTGCTCGATGGGGTAGTCCTGCAGGAAACCGGACCCACCCAGCGTCTGCAGGGACAGCGTGAGCATCTCGTAGGCCCGTTCGGAGCCGACGCCCTTGACGACGGGCAGCAGCAGATCGTTGACCCGGGCGGCCTGCTCGGTGTCCTGGCCACCGAGCTCGACTGCGTCCTGGTAGGTCGCGGTGTTGAGGTACAGCGCTCGCAGCCCTTCGGCGTAGGCCTTCTGCAGCATCAGCATCCGGCGAACGTCGGGATGGTGGGTGATGGTCACCCGCGGCGCACTCTTGTCGCGCATCTGCGTGATGTCGGCACCCTGCACCCGCTCCTTGGCGAACTCCAGCGCGGTGAGGTACCCGGTGGACAGCGTCGCAATGGCCTTGGTGCCGACCATCATCCGGGCGTACTCGATCACCTGGAACATCTGCGCGATGCCGTTGTGCACGTCGCCGAGCAGCCAGCCCACCGCGGGCGTCCCGTTCCCACCGAAGGTCAGCTCGCAGGTGGTGGACACCTTGATGCCCATCTTGTGCTCGACGCCGGTGACGAAGACGCCATTGCGCTCACCGAGTTCGCCGGTATCGGTGTCGAATCGGAACTTCGGGACCAGGAACAGCGACAGGCCCTTCGTGCCGGGCACCGGGTCAACCCCGGGCCTTTGCGGCCTGGCGAGCACCATGTGCATGATGTTCTCGGTCAGATCGTGTTCAGCCGAGGTGATGAAGCGCTTCACGCCCTCGATGTGCCATGAGCCGTCGGGCTGCGGGATGGCCTTGGTCCGCCCAGCCCCCACATCGGAACCCGCGTCGGGCTCGGTGAGCACCATGGTGGAGCCCCAGCCCCGGTCGATCAT
>JBGSWT010000601.1:0-5065 GCA_041751815.1 Pseudonocardiaceae bacterium | reverse complement strand
CCGGGGCCTCGACGCGGCGAACCTCTGGGCCTGCTCGCTGGCCGTGCCGGTGCTCGCGGCGCGGGTCCGCGACCTGCGCCGCGACGACCTGGAGAGCCGTACCGGACGGCTGATCTCGCTGTATCTGCTGAGCGGGCGGATGA
Organism: Pseudonocardiaceae bacterium; assembly: GCA_041751815.1. Taxonomy (GTDB): domain Bacteria; phylum Actinomycetota; class Actinomycetes; order Mycobacteriales; family Pseudonocardiaceae. The sequence goes on along the minus strand of JBGSWT010000601.1, from coordinate 4,922 downwards.
ACTGTGGCGGCCCGCACCAAGAACCAGCCCGGGCCGAAGCCGAACGCCTGTTGACCGGGCTACTCGCTGAACGCCGCTGACACCGACCATTCTCCCAGTCAAGATGTCGCAACCCGGGCCCGGGCAGTGGCCTCGGTGAGGCGCCGCCGGTAGCCGTCGATCGCTGCATGGTCGAGCGGCAGCCGGGAAGCCGCCACCAACTGGTCGAGGTGAACGGGCCGGTTGGTGCCCACTACGAGCCAGTGCACCTCGGGGATCGCGTAGGCCGCGGCGAAGGCGGCCTGCACCGGGGAGGAGCGCACGGTGGGGGCGAGGAAGGCCCGGGTGTTCACCGCTTCCCACACGGGGTCCGTGCATCGCCCGGCGAACGGACTCATACCCCACCGGTTCTCGGCGCGCACCGCGAACCGGTGGGCGAGCTGCTCGGCGGCGGCGAGTACATCCGCAGGGACCAGGAGCCCGGCCCGAACCATCAGCACCTCAGGCGCCATCACCTCCGCGTCCTGGGCTGCGGCAACGTGGGCGAGTGGGCGGGGGTCCCAGGTTGCGATGCCCCAGCGGTTGCACCACCCGGCCGCAGCGAGCTCAGCGACCACGCCCGAAGCCGCGGCGAGCCGCTCGGCGGCGGTCGATACATCGAGCTCGGTCAGGGATCGCTCCGGGCTGTGCAGGAATACGACGTCCGGCACGGTTCCCAGGGTGTCTACAGACTCGCGGACTGCCCCACGGAGCCGGGCTGGGTCGAGCGAGTGCTCCATTCGGTGGCCGACGGGGAAGAACCCAACTTTGGTCGACACCGCGAAGCAGCCGACTAGATCCTCGATCGTTGCCGCCAGCATACGGTGGGAGCCGAACCGCAGGTAATTGTAGGCGGTGTCCAGCCGGTTGACCCCGATGCTTAGGGCGTGGGCGAGAACATCTCTGCGGTGAGCAGCCCGGTGTAGCCCGAGCACAACTCGGGTGTCGCTTCCGCGCACAGCTCCTCCTCAATCAGTCGATGCGCCAGCACCCGGGCATCAACGCCGGTCGCGGCGGTCACCTCATCGACGACCATCGGGCGACCCGAGAGCAGCATCCGCAGCGCCTCAGTCGCGGCGGCCGGGGCGGTGAGCCGACGCCCACCGGCGAGTACCTCGACTCGGTTGTGGGAAGTTCGGATCTCCGGCGCGAACGCCGTCACGCAGACGACCTCCCTGGGTGGCCCGAATAGCGTTCGGGTCACGACGTGCCGGGCGGACGGGTGCTCGCGGCGCCGTTCGGTAGCGAATAGCTCGACCGGCCGCTCGGCCATGACCCGTGCCGCGGTGGCCGCCAGTTCGTGATGGTGGCGCGTGTGCGCGGCGGGTCCGCCGGAGCGGGGGAGGTCATGGCGGAATAGCTCATGCTCGCGGGCCTTGTCGGCGATCCAGCACAGCCAGTCGACCCCGGTGCGCTGAGTGATCCCGAATGTGGCATGCAGGGAGAACCCGCGCCCGCGGTCCGTGCGGGTCGCTCGGTGCCAGAACCCGCGGGGTATGTGCATGACCTGCCCGGTCTGAAGCACCCCTGACCACAGCACCTCTGCACTCGGGTCAGTGTTCTCTGCAGCGTCCCGGCGCAGCGGAGCCAGCCGGGAGGTCCCGCGGACCTGCCACGTCTTCGACCCAGCGAGCTGGACGACCAGCACATCGTGGTCGTCCCAGTGCAGGTCGAAACCTGCCGTGTCCTGGGTGGTCAGGTAGATGTTGACCTGAACCCGTTCCCCGGACCACCACTGCAACGCCCGACACGCGACCTCCATACTCGGGTCGAGCAAGTCCAGGGCGTCAAGGACCACGGTGGACCCGGCCTCCAGCAGACCAGCGAGTTTGCGCATATCGGTCATCCGGACCGCCTTGCCCCGCCGCTCGACCCCGGTGGCCAGGAAGTTGTCGGGGTGCAACTCGTGACCGTCACGGAAAACACGCAGCTGCGGCGGCTCCAGACTTCGCCGCATGATCACATCCAGCAGCCGGCTCGGCGTGAGCAGCCGAGAGCACAGCCCGTGGTCATCCATCGATCCCCGGGCGAACGCCGTCCCCATCGAGTCAGGGCCGGACCAGTCCAGCGCTTTCTCGATGGCCTGGACGAGACGGTGCTCCATCGTTGCGATCCCCTCAGCGATCAGCGGTCAGTTGCCGTCGTTGGTGTCGCCGCTGTCCCCCGTTGCCCCGTCCGAGGCATGCGAGGTGTCCCGCTCGTGGATCACTACGAGGTGCTCCACCGTCAGGTCCAGGGTCTGCACGTCCATGCCGTCCTCCTCAATCTGACTAGCCAGCATTGCTGACGAATCGTATCATCTGACTAGACAAATTTTTGGAAATCTTCCCCCTCGTCGCTCAATCTGTCTAGGCGGATAGCCTTCGCGAATGTCTACGAGGCATACGGCCCGGGAGATCGCGGACGAGCTCCGCGCAGCCATCACCAGAGGCGACTACCAGCCCGGCGCTCGGCTTCCTAGCCGGGCCGCCCTTAGCCAGACCTACGAGGTCGCCCCGGCCACCGTGGTCAGCGCGCTCAACACCCTGCGCGGGGAAGGTTTGATCGAGTCCGTGTCTGGCTCCGGCACCTACGTGCGCCGCAAGCAACCCTTGCTCCGGCTGGTTCGCAACCGGCTCAGCCGCGCCGAGCGTGCGGCCGGGCGAGGAACCTTCACCACCGACGCACACATCGGCGGCTGGACTCCCCGCTCAGAAGTGCAGATTCGGATCGAACCTGCCCGCGACGAGATCGCTCGCGAGCTACGCATCGACCCTGGCGCCGAGGTCTTGGTCCGTGACCGGGTCATGTTCGCCGACCAACAACCCGTCCAACTCGCCACCAGTTACCTGCCTCGCGACCTCACCCGCGATAGCCGGATCGAGGACGAAGACACGGGACCTGGCGGGATCTACGCACGCCTCGAGGATGCCGGCCACACCCTCGCCCGCTTCATCGAACAGGTCCGCGTCGGGCCTGCCACCCAGTACGAGGCCGACCAGCTCACGATGCCCACCGGTGCTCCCGTCTACCGGATCCAGCGCACGGCCCACACCTCCTACCGTCCTGTCGAGACCAACCTCATCACCGCGGCCGCCGACCGGTTCGAACTGCACTATGAGCTGCCCGCCGACTAGCGTCTCGGGATGCCGCACGGTCTCGGCGGATGGACGGGGTGCCGATAAATCCCGCTGAGCTGGGCGTTATCGAACATCATCCGGATGGTCAGAACCGGCAGGAGCGGATGTCGCTGGCGAGGATGGCCTTGGCGCCGCGCGCGGAGAGCTCGTCCATGACCCGGTTGGCGTCCTTGCGTGGCACCATTGCGCGTACTGCGACCCAGTCGGGATCGGCCAGCGGCGCCAGCGTCGGCGACTCCAACCCGGGAGTGATGATGACCGCTTCGTCGAGCAGGGTGCGCGGGCAGTCGTAGTCGAGAATCACGTATTGCTGGGCGAACACCACGCCCTGCAGACGCGCCGCGAACTGTGACTTTCCCGGCGATGGTGCGGCGTTGGCCCGCTCCACGAGCACTGCCTCCGAGGAGCAGATCGCGTCGCCGAAGGCACCCAAGCCGTGCTGGCGCAGGGTGCGCCCGGAACCGACCACGTCAGCGATCGCGTCGGCCACCCCGAGCTGCACCGAGATCTCCACCGCGCCATCGAGCCGGATCACGTCGACGTGCACACCGTGGCGGGCCAGGTCTGCTTTGACCAGTCGGGGGTAGGCAGTGGCGACCCGCAGGCCGTCGAGGTCATCGACCTTCCAGTCCTGGCCCAGCGGGGCCGCGTAGCGGAAGGTGGACCCCCCGAAGCCGAGCGCGAGCAGCTCGGAGACGGGCGCCGCGGAGTCCAGCGCCAAGTCCCGACCGGTGATCCCGAGGTCCAGCTCGCCGGAGCCGACGTAGACGGAGATGTCTCTGGGCCGCAGGAAGAAGAACTCCACCTCGTTGGCCGCGTCGATGACCGTCAGATCCTTGGCGTCATGGCGTTGCCGGTAACCCGCCTCGGCCAGCATCTCGGAGGCCGGCTCGGCCAGCGTGCCCTTGTTGGGCACCGCGACCCGCAGCATCTGGCCATCCCCGTTGGGGGTGTCCCCGTTCATCGGCACCTCACAGGTAGCGGTAGACGTCGCTGGTACTGATCCCGCGGCCCAGCATGAGCACCTGAACGCGATAGAGCAGTTGGGAGATCTCCTGCGCCAGCCGCTCGTCGGACTCGTGTTCGGCGGCGATCCACACCTCGCCGGCTTCCTCGAGCACCTTCTTGCCCTGGGCGTGCACCCCGTCATCCAACGCCGTCACCGTACTGGAGCCCGGCGGCCGGGTCCGGGCCCGCTCAGTCAGCTCGCCAAACAGCTCATCAAAAGTTTTCACGGCCATCCTCGTGAGTGGCATTGAGTGCTATAACACTGTTACGCACTCACGACCTCTTCAGGCATTGAAGTACTTGGCTTCCGGGTGGTGCGCGACGATCGCGTCGGTGGACTGTTCCGGGTGCAGCTGGAACTCCTCGGACAGCGTCACCCCGATCCGGTCCGGCCGCAGCATCGCAACGATCTTCGCGCGGTCCTCGAGTTCCGGGCAGGCCCCGTAACCCAGCGAGTATCGGGCACCCCGGTACCCGAGCTTGAAGAACTCTTCCACCTCGGCCGGGTCCTCCTCAGCGACCGCCGCTCCGGAGGCGAAATGCAGTTCCTCCCGGATCCGCCGATGCCAGTACTCGGCCAACGCCTCGGTCAGCTGCACCCCGATACCGTGCACCTCGAGGTAGTCGCTGTAGGCGTCCTTGGCGAACAGCTCGGCGGCGTAGTCGGCGATCGCTTGGCCCATCGTCACCAGGTGCGCCGGCAGCACATCGACCTCGCCTGCGGCCACCGCCGTCTCCCGCGGCCGGTAGAAGTCGGCCAGGCACAGCCGCCGGTCG
>JBGSWT010000600.1:0-3234 GCA_041751815.1 Pseudonocardiaceae bacterium | reverse complement strand
CCACATCGGACGTCCACTGCGCGCCGACGTGGATCCGGGAGTACGCCACCGCGGCTGCCAGCGGGGCGATGGTCAAACCAGCATTGCGGCATTCCAACGCGACGGCTGTGGTAAACGCCGCCGCCGCCGCGGCGTGCCCGGAGGGAAACGACGACGAGGTCGGCGGGTTGGCATACTTCTGGTAAGCAGGCGACTCCTCAGCCGGTGGACGGCGTCGCGGCAGCCCCGGTTTGAGTCCGACATTGGCGGTAAAGCTCGTGGCGGCGATGGCCAGCAGGCCGCGCATCGCGGCGCGCCGGGTGGCACCCTTCCTAGCAGCCAGCACGGCCGCGATGGCGAACCACAGCACGCTGTGGTTCGCCGCACTGCTCAGGCCTTTGATCACGGCATCGAGCGGGGTGGGCGGTTGCTGCCCGATCCATCGCGAGACGGCGTGATCGACTTGGTGCACGTCGTCCAGCCGTCGCCGGATCTGCTCGATCACAGTCGTGACAATAGAGGTTGCCCTACGCCTACGCTGCCACGAGAACTCGGGTCACCGACCGTACCGTGCCGACGCTGCGGGGATCATCAGCCGACTGCGGCCCCGACCTGCGCGATGAGGTGGAAATTGGGGCGCCATGCGTACGCTGCTGATCGACAACCACGACTCCTACACCTATAACCTGTATCAGCTGCTGGCGGAGGTCTACGGCATCGAGCCGGTCGTGGTGTGCAACGACGATCCCGGATGGCACAAGCTGGACATCGGGAACTTCGATGGCGCGGTCGTCTCGCCTGGCCCCGGACGGCCGGCGTCGCGCCGGGACTTCGGGTACTCGAGGGACATCCTGCGCCAGACGGAACTCCCGGTCCTCGGGGTCTGTCTGGGCCACCAGGGGCTCGGTCTGGTTGCCGGTGCCGAGATACGCAGTGCACCGCAACCCAGGCACGGCCACCTGACCACGGTGCACCACCGTGGCGACGGAATCTTCGCCGGACTGCCGCAGGGGTTCACCGCGGTCCGCTACCACTCGTTGTGCGTCGCCGATCCACTGCCACCCGAGCTGGAGGCCACGGCGTGGGCTGAGGACGGTGTGATCATGGCCCTGCGCCATCGGGACCTGCCGCGGTGGGGGCTGCAGTTTCACCCCGAGTCCTTCTGTACCGAATACGGCGCCCAGCTAGTGGCCAATTTCCGTGAACTGGCCCTGGCCTCGCATCAGTCGGCCACGCTGTCACGGCCCACCGCGTCGGTGCAACGAGCGCGACCCCGGTGCGGTGAATCCCCGGCGATGCGGGTGCTCGTGCGGCACATCGACCGGGCAGTCGACACCGAAGCAGCATTCATCACCTTGCACGGCGCGAGCGCCCGGGCGTTCTGGCTGGACAGCGCATATGTCGAGGCAGGCCTGTCCCGATTCTCCTTCCTCGGCGACGCCGACGGCCCGGACGGCGAGGTCCTCACCTTTCGAATCGGCGACGACTCGGTGATCGTGGAGCCCACCGCCGGTATCCCCTACCTGGAGCCCGGCACCATCTTCGACGCGCTCGACAGGCGGATGAGACGGCAGGTGACCGGAGCGCAGGACCTGCCTTTTGATCTCATCGGTGGCTACGTCGGCTACTTCGGCTATGAACTGAAAACCGACATCGGCTCACCCAGCGTGCACCGGGCGCGGACGCCGGACGCGATGTGGATCCGGGCGAGCAGGTTCATCGCGGTGGACCATGCTGAGCACCAGACGTACGTCGTCGCTGTGGTCGAACCCGGCGCCACCGACTCGGCGAGGGAATGGATGCGCCGTACGGTGCATACGCTGCGGGGCTTACCCACGGCTCCCGAGACGTTGGCATCGTCGCCAGTCGTGGCCGACAATGCACGGATCTCGGACTGGTTGGTACGTTCCCGGTCGCAGTACCTTGCGGATATCGCGGAGTGCCAGCGTCAACTGCGCGCGGGTGAGAGTTACGAGATCTGCCTCACCAACAAACTCAGACTGCCCGCGCCCGAAGACGATCTGGAGTACTACCGGCGGCTGCGGCGGCTCAATGCCGCCCCGTACTCTGCGCTGCTGCGACTGGGCGAGCTCACCATCTGCTGCTCGTCGCCTGAGCGATTTCTGCGCATCGACAGTGAACGCATCGTCGAAAGCAAACCGATCAAGGGAACGACACCGCGCAGCACTGATCCACAGCTGGACGAGCAGCTGCGGTGTTCGCTGCAGAACGACGACAAGGTCCGCGCGGAGAACCTCATGATCGTGGACCTGCTCCGCAACGACCTCGGCCGGGTATGCCAGATCGGCACCGTCGTGGTACAGAAATTCATGGCGACGGAAACTTACGCGACCATGCATCACTTGGTGTCCACAATCCGGGGCGTGCTGCGTTCGGACGTCACCGCGGTGGACTGCGTCCGAGCCTGCTTTCCTGGTGGTTCGATGACCGGTGCGCCGAAACTGCGCACCATGGAGATCATCGATTCACTGGAGACCGAGGCACGGGGGGTGTATTCAGGTGCGCTCGGCTACTTGGGGTTCGGCGGAACGGCCGACCTGAACATCGTGATCCGCACCGCGGTGCGGTGGCACGACGAATTGACCGTCGGCGCGGGCGGCGCCATCGTCCTCGATTCGGATCCTCATGCCGAATACGACGAGATGCTGCTCAAGGCCGAAGCACCGTTGCGAGCGCTGCCGCTGACCACGAGGGCACTCGTCATCGGCCGAGACTCACGTCGTCCGCCATCGGGTCCATGAACACCGGTTCCCCGAGGCGATCCAGCTGAGCGTTCCATCGACGGGCGCGGTGGGCGGGTCCGGCGTCGATCGATGTGCCGACCCAGCGGGATACGGGGCGAATCCCGTGCAGGGCGTTGACCGCCCACACCTCCAGGCCGGCCAGGTCCGGTGGCGTGGGCTCCTCGAGCTCGACCCGGATGCCGTGCTCCGCGGCGAGACGCAGCAGGACAGTCCGGGTGACGCCGGGGAGGATGTCGGGCGTTTCCGGTGCGGCGCACAGTACGTCGCGTCGCCACCAGAGGATGCTCGTCGAGGCACCCTCCCTGATCCGACCGTCGGTGGAGAGGATCAGCGCCTCGTCGGCGCCGGCGTCGGCGGCCGCCTGGCGCAGCGCGGCCAAATGATCCAGATCCGCTCCCTTCACCGAGGGATGCACCCGCCGGTCCGGCTCCGCCGAGATCCAGAGCCGCACCGCCTCGGCGCGGGCTGGGGCGGGCCTGATCCACAGCTG
>JBGSWT010000599.1:0-1754 GCA_041751815.1 Pseudonocardiaceae bacterium | reverse complement strand
CGCCCCCAGCGGCTCCTTCGAGGTCCGGACCGTCACGACCAACCGGGCGGGCCAGGACAACATCCTCGGCCAGGCACGCAACCCGCAGACCGGTGAGACCTGCGTCGGCCGCGTGACCTTCCCGTAGGTCCACGAGCGGAGATGCGGCGTGCCTGGGGGGCGCGCGGCATCTCCATGTCTCACCGAGCTGAGCGTCGACTCCGACGAGGTCGAGGTCACCTGCGTATGCGTGCATACCGATCGTCTCGACCGATGGGCCCATCCGCCTGCTATGCGACGGCAGACTCCCGATCCGCGACATCGCCGCCGACCTTGAGGTAGACGCCGCCGTCATGCAACACGCGCTGTTGCGCTCCGAACACAACGAAGTCGCCCTCCGGTAGCCGGCGGGCACACCTAACGTGGGCAGCCAGGCCCTCCCCCGATCGGGCCTGGCCACTGTCGCTGCTGACGGAACGATGACCCCGTGGCGCCGGCACAGCGGGGTTCGTTTTAGTTCGGCATTGACAGCCACCCGCTCGCGCCTCGACGTGGGTTCCCAAGCGGGGACCGTACGGACACGCGCTGGAGGTCGCGCGAGCGCGTCCATAACCGCGTCTGGCTACGAGGTGCCCCGGCGCCCGCGGCTCCGGACACAGTTCCGGGACAACCTGTGGGATCTTCCGAGTGTCGCCAGGCTAGGGACCGCAGTCGGCCGCGGCGGACGTCCCGCAAGTGGATCGACTCGCGGGACGGGTCACCCCTTGGTGCGGTGCAGGAACCGCTGGAGCTGGTGCGGTGTCCGGACGATATGCAGTTCCGCCTGAGGCGCGTGGGTGGTGACGGCAGTAAGCAACGCAGGCCGGGCTCGGTGACGCCAGGTGATCACCCACCACCAGAAGTCAAGACGCTCGCGGGATCGGCGGGCGGCTCGCCACAGACAGCGTGCGAGTCCGAAGTCGAGGATGAGGACGGTGTCCGCTCGGACGAGCCGAGGTGCAAGGACGTCATGGGGCCCGAGATCTCCGTCGACGACCCATCGCTCGGAGGAAACGAGGTCGGACTGCATTGCTGCCCATAGATCCGGGGGTGTCGGTGTCAGATCGGCGGACCAGAAGACTTGGTCGAGCTCGACAACCGACACCTGGAGCTGGTGCGCGAGTTGACGTGCGGCGGTGGTCTTGCCCGCCCCGCCTCGACCAAGTACTACGACTCGCTGCACCCGGCCAGGATGCCTCAGCGCGGCGAAACCAACCTCTGTGAACGCCGATCGGTCAGTGCAGTCGCGGTGACGATGGGCTACTGGGCCGCGAGCGCGGAGGTACTCGGGAACGTGCAACTCGATCAGGTGCCGGTTCCGACGTTGTCGGTCGCCGGTCAGACGATGCCGTTGTCGCACGCGGATGCGACCATCCGTGCGAGGTCGATTCTTCGAAGGTCCTGCCGGGTCGCGGCCATCACCGGGTTGCGGCTCGAGCCTCAATCCATTTTAGTTCTCGACGACGCCGCTGGCTTCATCGACTTCGCAGCGTTGGTGTTCGGCGCTTGCAAGATCACCGACGCTCGCACGGCCACGCCTACCGGGCTGCTTATCCACGCCAAGTTGGAGATTGGCGTGGCCCTGTCAGGCTTACGTGGCTCCACTGTGACGGAGTTATCTGGCCCCACCTCGGTGGCGGGGTAGTCGGCGCCGGAAGCGGCTTCTCGCCGGGACCGGGGATCATCTTTCCCTTCGGCCCCCACACCTTGTGACCGGCCTTCTTGATGCACTGATC
>JBGSWT010000598.1:0-1516 GCA_041751815.1 Pseudonocardiaceae bacterium | reverse complement strand
TCCAACGTGGCCGCGAGGTCCCAGTAGGACGCGGACACGAAAGCCATTCGCTCGCGCTCGCGCCGCACGATGATGCGGGTGGCCACCGACTGCACCCGTCCGGCGGACAGTTTCGGCATCACCTTCTTCCACAGCACCGGGGAGACCTCGTACCCGTAGAGCCGGTCCAGGATGCGCCGGGTCTCCTGCGCGTCGACCAGGTGCTGGTCCAGGTCACGGGGGTGCTCAGCGGCCGCGCGGATAGCCGGCTCGGTGATCTCGTGGAACACCATTCGCCGCACCGGCACCTTGGGCTTGAGGGTCTCCATCAGGTGCCACGCGATGGCTTCACCCTCGCGGTCACCATCGGTGGCGAGATAGAGCTCATCGACACCCTTGAGCGCGTTGCGCAGCTCGGCGACCGTGGACTTCTTGTCCGGGCTGACGACGTAGAGCGGCTCAAAGGAGTGATCGACGTCCACACCCAGCCGCGCCCAGGGTTCGCCCTTGTACTTGACGGGCACATCGGCTGCACCCCGTGGCAAGTCGCGGATGTGCCCCCGCGAGGACTCCACCACGTAGTTCGAACCGAGGTAAGAGGCGATCTTGCGGGCCTTGGCAGGCGATTCCACGATCACCAGGCGGCGAATCGAGCCATCGGAGCCAGCGCCGTTGGACACTGCCCCTTTAGCTGGCCCTTTAACGGCCCCGCCCCCAGACCCGTCAGCGGCCCCGGGAACGACACTTCCACGCTTGCCGCTGGCGGACTTGCCGCCCGAACCTACCGTCGTTTTCGACCCTGCCACGCTCAACCTACCTCGGTTTACGACTCGTGATGCCCCGATCCCCACGCCCCACTATGCCCAATGCGCCAGTGTGCACAACACGGGCACCCAGAGGCAGCCAGCGTCGCACACGAAGCCGCGGGCATACCGCAACCTGTGTTACGCCACGCGGGCCACCTCAGCCCGCCACAGCCCGATTGAAGCAGCGTTGCGGTCTCCCGACCAGCTAGCTGCGCGAGCCACAACCCGATTCAGCGTGGGCCGCCGCCAGTGCGCAGCTGCTGGCACTCTGGCGAGGCGTTGAATGCCGGAGCCAGCTCCGGGTTGGTGGTCAGCTGCTGTAGCTGGGCGCCAAGCGCGCCGAGATCGGGCCCAGCAAGGCCGCTGAGTTTCTGCACGTACTCCGGGTCGTTCGGGTCCAACGCGGCGAGCTTCGCTCGCTGACCGGCAACCGACTCGGCCGCGCTACTGAAGAATTTCACCGCCGTGTCATGCAGCCGCTGGCCGTCAGTAATCCTGGGCGCGCCGAGCTGCTCGAGCCTGCGAGCGGTGTCAGCCATCGCCCGCTGGGAGCTGTCAGCGAAGGCGAGCAAGCCGTCCTTTTGACCCTGCGGGGTCTCCTCCGCCTTCCCCAGGGCGGCGGCACCGGCGACCACTCCACTGGAGCTACTGCAGAACGCGCCCACCCAGGCCACCGGGTCAGAACCCTGCGGCGCGGTTGACTTGGCCGCACCGGAGCCGCCGGCGTCGCC
>JBGSWT010000597.1:0-2102 GCA_041751815.1 Pseudonocardiaceae bacterium | reverse complement strand
AGCCGGCACCACCGCGGGCCCCCGCTTCCCCTGGGCAGTCGCCGGGCTGCAGGCACTCACTGCGCTCGCCGGACAGGCTGGGCTTCAGGCCGGGGACCGCCAAGGCAGTCGCCGCTGCTTTCTTGAGCTGCGCCGTCCCGTGGGCGAGCCGAGGAACGGTCAACAACTCGCAGTGGGACGACCCTGAGTCAATCTCGGTCGAGGCGTTGAAGATCGCTCAAGATCAAGGAATCACCGGCCGGGGGGTTGGATCACTGTTCGCCGCCGGCCGGGGGGCGTCGGTCAAGCGTCGAACTCGCCGGCTTTCGCGGCGGCCAGCATGGCACGCCACTCGGAAATGCTGAAGGCGAGCACCGGGCTTTCGGCGCCGAGCTTGCTGTCGCGGACACCGACCCAGCCGGGCAGCTCGGTGGTGACTTCCACGCAACCGTTAGCGGCCTGGCTGTAGCTGGACTTGCGCCACCCGGCCGCGGTGGTCAGCGCGGCGAGCGCCTGGTCGTGGTTCACGTCAACTCCTCTATGCGGCGGACCAACAGAGTCCGAGTGTCCTGGGGTGTGTGTGCCTGGATCTGGATGCGCCGCAATGTGTTGCGGTAGGTCATGATTTCGGTCGGATCCTCGTAGTAGGTGCCCTTGGCTCGCGCCTCGGTCATGGCGACTCCCGGGTCGCCTTGAAGTTCGGCCGGAAACGTGAGGATCATGAAGGTCCCTTCGATTCCGGCATGCACGCCGACTTCCAGCGGCAATACTTGAATGGTGAGCGTGGGTAGGTCGGTAAGTTTGACCAGATGTTCCAGCTGCTCAGCCAGGACCTGAGGCTCACCGGCGGGCCGGTACAGCACGGACTCATCCAGAACGCTCCACACGGACGGCGGATTCGGCTGCCGGGTGAGCACGTCCTGCCGCGCCATGCGTAACTCGATGCGGCGGGCGACCTCGGCATCGGGCGGTTCGGGCTCGCTGGCCCGGATGATCGCCTTGGCATACGCCGGGGTCTGGAACAGACCCGGAACGACCATCGAGTCGTAGCTGTCGATCTGCACTGCCGAGGACTCCATGCCGAGATAGAGGTCGAACCACTCCGGCGCGGCGTCCTTGAACGGTAGCCACCAGTCGCGGCCCTTGCGGGCGGCGTCAACCAGGTCCAGGAACGCTGCGGTGCGCTCGGCGGCGCCATAGAAATCGAGCAGTACCTCCAGCTCGGCGGCCTTGGGTAGGTTCCGCATCGTCTCCAGGTGCGAGATGTGCGAGACAGCGCAGCGCAACCGTTCGGCCACCTGCTCACGCTTGAACCCGACCGCCTCCCGGAGGCGGCGCAACTCCAAGGCCACGTACCGCTTGAGCACGGTTGGACTCGATGACGCGACCATCGGAGCTCCCTATGTTCTCCTTCTTCTCGGTGTCGTGGACCCCCATGGATGGTCCGCGCACATCACCCAAACGGACGCACCCCTGTCTGTTCCGCTGTATCGAGTTACTCTGTAACGTGATACAGCGTCACGGTGCCCGTGAGCGTTCACGCACACCGTAGCCCCTGGGGGAGCAGCGGCACTACCAACGTTTGCTCGTCGGGTCCGCCAGGGGTCCACAGCCGGCGGCGGCCCCGTTTGCATCTCCCCGACACTGCGGCGGGGTCGCTGCCTTCCAACCGATCAGGGAGCCTGCAATGTGGGCTTTTGGTCACGGGACAGGCCGCAGCTGCCACACAGTTCGGCACGGTCACCGGCGGGAGACTCAGCTTGATGCTGACGTGATCGGCCCCGGTGCAACGTTGGTTCACAACGGTAGTGAGCCGCTGGCCGAGCAAACCAGGGCCTGGGCGTGAACCCGGCCATCGAGCAGCTGCGCCGATTATGCCGGTTCGGCTTCCACGGCGAACGGCTGTTCAAACAGAACGGCCACCTGGACCTCGTTCACTACACCCGCGATTTCGGGAGCGTGCGTGAGGTGGTGCTGGTGTACAGCGAACGCAATGCGCTGGCCTACCGCACCCGCGACAGGTTGGACCCGGACAGCCCGTTGCGCATCACCGAGAACGCTGTCGAGTGGCACCTGCACGGCGACGTCGTGACCGTGGTCAACGCGCTGCTGTCGCTGCCCAC
>JBGSWT010000596.1:0-4364 GCA_041751815.1 Pseudonocardiaceae bacterium | reverse complement strand
ATGCCACGATCATCCGCGACAACGCGAAATGCCACTGATCACCGGGATAGTCCGGGTTCAGGCCACCGATGCTGACCGTGCGAGCCCGGTTGCTCGCGGCGTAATCGGCCACCCCGAAATGCAGCGCTTCCAACCGGCCCGGGCTGCTCGCGATGGCCTCCACATTCGCCATCCCCAGCGCGGTCTCGATCAGTGCCTCGATACCCACCTTGACCTGGTATCCCTTGGCTTGCTCGATCTGGTCGACCAGCGTCTCGACGCAATACAGGTCAGCGGGAACCCCCACCTTGGGCACCAGGATGGTGTGCACCCGGTCGCCCGCCTGCTCCATCACGTCGATGACGTCGCGGTACATGTAGTGGGTGTCGAGCCCATTGATGCGTACCGACACCGTCTTGCCCCTGGCCGCCCAATCGATGTCCCGCAACGCCTCGACCACGTTGCGGCGGGCCTGCTCCTTTTCCGGCGGCGCGACCGCGTCCTCCAGATCCAGGAAAACGAAGTCGGCCGCGCTGTCCGCCGCCTTGTCGATAAAACTGGTACTCGAACCGGGCACCGCCAGCTCACTACGCTGTAACCGGGGCTGACGCATCGGGTAGAGGGTGTGGCTCATCGCACTGGCTCCTCCTTGAGCGGCTAGCAGCGGGCGGTCTACTGGGATGACGCGGGCGCCGCCTCCCCGATGAGGTCGGGTTCGCCCTCCAGGGCAGCGGTTGCGCTGCGGTAGTAATCCTGGGCGGCCGCCACACCGGCCCCGAGCTCGACTTTCGCCCCGGCGTCGGCCAGCGACATCTCCGCGCTGGCCAGCGCGGCAAGGCACATCACCTCGTTGAGGTCGCCGATGTGGCCGATCCGGAACACCTTGCCCGCCACCTTGGACAGGCCGGTCCCGAACGCAGTGCGGTACCGGCGATAGCCAATCCGGCAGACCTCCGCAGCGTCCACGCCCTCGGGCGTGCGGATTGCTGTGACGGTGTCGGAGTACCACTGCGGACCCAGCGCACACAGTGACAGGCCCAACCCGTCCACCCCGCGACGCACTCCCTCCGCGAGCCGGTGGTGGCGCTCGAACACCTGCGGCAGACCCTCGGCGAACAGCAGATCCAGCGAACACCGCAGGCCGTGCAGCATCGGCGCGGACGGGGTGTAGGGGAAGTATCCGAGGTCGTTGGTCTTGAGCATGTCCTCGAAGCTGAAGTAGCAACGCTCCATCGTCGAGGACATGTGCGCATCCAGCGCCTTAATGCTGACCCCGAGCATGGACATCCCGGCGGGCAGCATCAACCCCTTTTGCGAGCCGGTCACCGCCAGGTCGACGCCCCACGCCTCCTGCTCGAATGGGATCGAGGCCAGCGAGGACACCGCGTCGACATACAACAGGGCGTACGAGTCGGCCTCGTCCATCACCCGCCGGACCCCGGCGATGTCGGAGGTCACCCCGGTGGCGGTTTCGTTGTGGCAGGCGAAGACCCCTTTGATGGTCTTGTCCTCGGCGAGGTGACGCGCGTAGTCCCCCAGCGGGACGCCCTCACCCCACTCCCGGTCGACGCAGATCACGTCGAGGCCCAGCCGCTGCGCCATGTTGGCCCAGAGGTGGGAGAACTGGCCGAAACGTGACATCAGCACCCGGTCACCCCGGTTAAGGGTGTTGCTGATCGCCGCTTCCCACGCCCCGGTACCGGAAGACGGGTACATGAACACCCGGCCGGTCTCGTTGGCGAAGACCTTCTTCAGGTCGGTGAACAGCGGCAGGGTCAGCTCGGGGAAGTCGGGCGCCCGGTGGTCCTGCATCGGGACGTTCATCGCGCGGCGCACCGCGTCCGGGACGTTGGTCGGCCCGGGGATGAACAGGTGAACGGGTCCGTGGGGCACGTCCGTCACCGCCCTTGCGGGCTGGGTGCGAGCTGCGGGTACAGCGGGTATTGCTTGGCCAGCGCGCTGGTGCGCTCGGTCAGCGCGGCACGCTTGGCATCGTCCAAATCGCCGGTGAGCGCCTCGGTGATGACCTTGCCGATCTCGTGGAAGTCGCTTTCCTGCAGACCCCTGGTGGCCAGCCCGGAGGCCCCGATCCGCAACCCGGAGGCGACGGACGGCGGCCGCGGGTCGAACGGCACCGCGTTGCGGTTCACGGTGATCCCGACCTCGGCGAGCCGGTCTTCGGCCTGCTGGCCGTTCAGCGGGGATTCCCTCAGGTCAGCCAGCACCAGGTGGGTGTCGGTGCCACCGGTGAGCACGTTGATCCCGCCGTCGAGCATCTCCTGGGCGACCGCGCGGGCGCCGGCCCGGGTGCGCTGCTGGCGCTCCCGGAACTCCGGCGACGCGGCGATCTTCAGCGCCACCGCCTTGGCGGCGATCACGTGCATCAGCGGGCCGCCCTGCCAGCCGGGGAACGTCCGCGAGTTGATCTTCTTCTTGAACTCGTCCTTGCAGAGGATCATCCCGCTGCGCGGCCCACCCAGCGTCTTGTGGATCGTGGTGGTGACGACGTGCGCGTGCGGGACCGGGTTGGGGTACTCACCGCCGGCGACCAGGCCGGCGAAGTGCGCCATATCGACGAACAGGTAGGCGCCCACCTCGTCGGCGATCTCGCGGAAGCGAGCGAAATCCATTTCCCGGGGATAGGCCGACCAGCCGGCGAGGATCATCTTCGGCCGGTGTTCCTTCGCCAGCCGCTCGACCTCGTCCATGTCGATCAACGAGGTGTCCTTGTCCACGCCGTAGGGCACCACGTTGTAGTAGAGCCCGGAGAAATTGAGCTTCATGCCGTGCGTGAGGTGCCCGCCGTGGTCGAGCTTCATTCCCAGGAAGGTGTCGCCGTGCTCCATCAACGTGCTGTAGACGATGGCGTTGGCCGAGGCGCCGCCGTTGGGCTGCACGTTGGCATGTTCGGCCCCGAACAGCTCCTTGGCCCGGTCGATGGCCAGCTGCTCGGCCACGTCGACGTGCTCACAGCCGCCGTAGTACCGCCGGCCCGGGTAGCCCTCCGCGTACTTGTTGGTGAGCACTGAGCCCTGACAGTCCAGGACGGCCTGTGGCACGAAGTTCTCCGAGGCGATCATCTCCAGCGTGTGCTCCTGGCGGGACAGCTCGTTGGAGAGCACCTCGGCGATCTCGGGATCGACCTCGGAGACGGGCTTGGTGAAGAAATCAGCGGGCAGGGCACTCATCGGCGAATCCTCGACTCGTAGGGCTGTCGCTCTGGCAGGGACGCGGACATGCGGCCCGGCGCGTCGCACCGCCAGGTGTCGATGCAGACCTACCGCCGCCGAGGCTCGTGAACTCGTGCCCCCGAACCCCCTATCCGGGCAGCATATCGGCGGGGCGTCCAGACAGACAGCCCTGTCTCATGACCACCTGCCCTCCGGCGCCACCATCCGGCTCCGAATGGCGTGCGGCGCGGTGCCCGGAACCGCGATTCGGTTCCGAATGGCGATTACTGCCGCTGTGGGCGAGTTCGCGGCGTGAGTTCGAGATCGGGGGCACAGACATGCCATGCGTCGGGCTGGCGGGGGCACTCGAGCACGACGAGCTTGGCTGCGGAGAAGTCAGCAAGCCGCTCAGCTGCCCGTCGGTTCAGGACGGCGTGCTGACCACAGGGGCCGCACCTTGGTGCCGTGCTGTACCACTCGGGTGCGCTCATGCTCTGCTGGGCTCTCCGCAACCTGGGCAGGGGAAGTTCGAGGCGCATCGATCCTATCGGTCTGTAGCACACCGCCAGGGTGAGCCCGCCGGCTCCACAGCGCTAGCAGGTGAGCACTGCCGAGCACTCCGGGGACAGCCGGATGCCGTATCACCGATTGTGACGCGGCAGCATGCCAATCCACTTCAGTCTTCGTCGACCGTCCCTTCGTCGACCGCCTCGGCGAGCTCGGCTTTGTTCATTTTGGAGCGGCCAGGCACCTCCTGCTCCTTGGCCTTGCCGTACAGCTCCGCCCGGGTCGGCTGCCCGTCCTCGCTGCCAAGGCCACTGCTGCCCTTGCCGGTCTAGCCGGTGGCTTTGGCGAACCGGGCGGCCAGGTCGGCCCGCTGCTTGCTGATCAAACGTGCCATCACGCCACGGCGGAAGAGCTCGCCGTCAGGCGCGCAACCAACGCAACGCCGCGCTCAGATCGGCGACCTCATGCAGGCGCATTCCGGGCGGCGAGGGACCATCGCGGTTCAGGGAGTTGTGCCGGATGCTTTCTCGGGTGCTTTCTGGGGCACTTTCTGGGGGCACGAGCGCGTGCCGGAAGCCCAACCGGGCGGCCTCGGCCAGGCGCCGGCGGAGTCCGGTCACCTGCCGGACCTCACCGGCCAGCCCGACCTCCCCGATCGCAACCGTGTGCGGGGGCATCGGTAGGTCACCGGCCGCCGACGCGACGGCC
>JBGSWT010000595.1:0-8672 GCA_041751815.1 Pseudonocardiaceae bacterium | reverse complement strand
CCCGACGACAGTTGGCCGCAGCAGGCACAGCGGGTGATCGCCCGCGTCGCCGCTGTGGCGGCCGGGCGGGCATCGCGTATCGACCACATCGGCTCAACATCGGCGCCCGGCCTGGATGCCAAGGATGTGCTGGATGTGCAGGCGGTCGTCGCTGACCTCGACGTGGCCACGCAACTGGCCGACGACCTGATCCGCGCGGGGTTGATCAGGCTTACCGGCCGCTGGTGGGACAACGCCCGGGACGGCCGCAGCTGGGACAAGGCGATAGCAGTCAACGCCGATCCTGCTCGGGCCGTCAACTGTCACATCCGGCCTGCTGGCTCGCCGACTTGGCGGGAAGCCCTGCTGCTGCGGGACTGGCTGCGGGCCCACCCGGCAGGTGCTCGCGAGTACGCCGAGGTCAAGCATCGATTGGCGGCACGGCCCTGGGACAGCATCGACGCCTACGCCGACGCGAAAACGCCGTTTGTGCACGCAGCGCTGGATCGGGCCGAGCAGTGGGCAGCGCGAACCGGCTGGTTGGTGGAGTGAATCCCGGCTGATGTCAGTGCCGGCTCCAGGTCGGCCACGCATCCACCGTCGACAGCCACCGGTCCAACCGGTAGCCGTGCCGGGCCAGACCGTCCACTGTCCGATAAGTAGTGGCCAAGGCCGCCTGTGCAGTGGGCGGGTCGAGCAGTCCGGCGAGCACCGCGTCCAGCAACTCATCGGTGTCCAGCACGTCGACGCCGCGGCCGACCCGGACGATGAGATCCAGATAGTGGTCCTCGGTGCGCCAGCGCCTGGTGTCGATGTCGATGTCGATGTGCACAACGTCGAGGTAGAAGTCCTGGTCACGCTCATGGCCGGGCCAATAGAACCAGTCGGTGATCCTCAATCCCACCCCGGGCAGCAGCCACGACTCGAGCGCGCGGATCGACGGGTGATCGTCGACATCACGGGCGAGGTAGAGACCGAACGGCTCGACCCGATACTCACCGACCCTGCGGACGATCCCTTTGGGGTCGGTGTTGGTCATCGCATCCAGATCGAACAGTTCGACCTTAGGAGGATGTATATGAGAGGCGGTCTCGGCACTCATCCGGTGCGGTGCCGTCATAGAGGCCGACCCTACGCATGTCCCGGCAGACTGCACCAGGCGAAGGCAGACTGTCAGGGACCCGGCCTACCCTCAATGCCATGAGTGATGCCGCCGCCATCCCACGCGATCTGCGTCCGCACTCCGAGTTCCGCCCACTCGGTGAGACACCGCGGACGCGGGGCAGGTTCCAGATGGTCAGTGACTACGCGCCGGCCGGCGATCAGCCAGCCGCGATCGATGAGCTGGAACGCCGGATCACCGCCGGTGAGCGCGACGTCGTGCTGCTGGGTGCCACCGGTACGGGTAAGTCGGCCACCACTGCCTGGCTGATCGAGCGAGTGCAGCGCCCGACGCTGGTGATGGCGCCGAACAAGACCCTCGCCGCGCAGCTCGCCCACGAGCTGCGGGACTACTTCCCGAACAACGCGGTGGAGTACTTCGTCTCCTACTACGACTACTACCAGCCCGAGGCATACGTTCCGCAGACCGACACCTACATCGAGAAGGACTCCTCGGTCAACGACGACGTGGAGCGGTTGCGGCACTCCGCCACGAGGTCGCTGCTCACTCGCCGCGACGTCGTCGTCGTCGCCTCGGTGTCGTGCAATTTCGGGCTCGGTACCCCGCAGGAATACCTGGAGGGGTCGATTCATGTACCGGTCGGTGGCGAGGTCGGACGCGACGCGCTGCTGCGGGCACTGGTCGACATCCAGTACACCCGCAACGACCTTGCCTTCGCCCGAGGGACGTTCCGGGTCCGCGGTGACACGGTGGAGGTCATCCCCGCCTACGAGGAGCTCGCGGTCCGCATCGACTTCTTCGGTGACGAGGTCGAGTCGCGCTATTACTTGCACCCGCTCACCGGGGAGGTGGTCAGCGAGGTACCCGAGCTGCGGATCTTCCCGGCTACGCACTACGTCGCCGGCCCGGAGCGGATGGAGCGCGCCATCAAGGGCATCGACGCCGAGTTGAGAGACCGGCTGGCTGCGCTGGACAGGCAGGGCAAGCTGCTGGAGTCCCAGCGGCTGCGGATGCGGACCCAGTACGACGTGGAGATGATGCGTCAGGTCGGCTTCTGCAACGGCATCGAGAACTACTCGCGGCATATCGACGGGCGCGCGGCCGGTTCGGCACCGGCCACCCTGCTGGACTACTTCCCCGAGGACTTCCTGCTGGTCATCGACGAGTCACATGTCACGGTGCCGCAGATCGGCGGGATGTATGAGGGTGACGCCTCCCGCAAGCGCACCCTGGTGGAGCACGGCTTCCGGTTGCCCTCAGCGATGGACAACCGGCCGCTGACCTGGGAGGAGTTCCAGGACCGGGTCGGGCAGACGGTGTACCTTTCGGCGACCCCGGGACCCTACGAGATGGGTCAGGCCGGTGGCGAGTTCGTCGAGCAGGTCATCCGCCCGACCGGCCTGGTGGATCCGGAGGTCGTGGTCAAACCCACCACAGGCCAGATTGATGACCTGGTGCACGAGATACGCATCCGCGCTGAACGCAACGAGCGGGTCTTGGTCACCACACTGACCAAGAAGATGGCCGAAGACCTCACTGACTACCTGCTCGAGCTCGGCATCCGGGTCCGCTACCTGCACTCCGAGGTGGACACGCTACGCCGGGTGGAGTTGCTGCGGCAGTTGCGGCTCGGTGAGTTCGACGTGCTGGTCGGAATCAACCTGCTCCGCGAGGGCCTGGACCTGCCCGAGGTGTCGCTGGTGGCGATCCTCGACGCCGACAAGGAGGGGTTCTTGCGCAGCGGGACCTCGCTGATCCAGACCATCGGCCGCGCCGCCCGCAACGTGTCCGGCCAGGTGCACATGTACGCCGACAGGGTCACCGACTCGATGCACCGAGCCATCGACGAAACCAACCGGCGACGGGCCAAGCAGGTTGCCTACAACACCGAACGTGGGGTGGATCCGCAACCGCTTCGCAAGAAGATCAACGACATTCTGGAGCGCGTCTATGCCGAGGCCGGTGACACCTCGGAAACGGTTGCGGTGCAGGTCGGCGGATCCGGGCGCAATGCTTCCCGGGGCAAGCGCGCCGCTGGCGAGCCCGGGCGGGCCCGGAATAGCGCGGGCGTCCTGGACGGTCGCGACACCTCATCGATGCCTCGTGCTGAGCTCGCGGACCTGGTGCAGCAACTCACCGATCAGATGATCGGCGCGGCCCGGGAGCTGCAGTTCGAGCTGGCTGCCCGCCTGCGCGACGAGATCGCCGACCTCAAAAAGGAGCTCCGCGGGATGGACGCCGCCGGCCTCCGCTAGTTGGGCGCCCTTCAAGTACCGCCAACCCCCTGCTGGGACGTCACTAACCACCACCAACCCAGTCATCGAGTAGCTGGTCGCGCCTATTTCCGCATTCAGCGGGCTCAGCGTGGTTATCCCGCCACGATAGCCACGCTGAGCCCGCTGAATGCGGTCAAGGTGGAAGTGGCAGTGCGAGGATGGCGGTGATGAGTGATGACGCGTCTGCGCTACGCCGGCTGCTCGATGTGGTCGGGCAACTCGGCGCTGAGCGGCGCAGCGAGCAGGTGCTGCGAAGCATTCTGGACGGTGCGCGCGACCTGGCGGCAGCCCGTTACGCCGCTATCGGTGTGCCCGACGGTGACGGTGGGTTTGCGCTGTTCCTCACCGCTGGAGTGGACTCCGAGACCTGGGACCGGATCGGCTCCCTTCCGCGGACCCATGGCCTGCTCGGCGCGCTGCTGAAAGAACCGGCAGTGATCCGGCGTGCGGACATCCGCGCGGATCCCCGATTCCGTTACTACCCGCAGGCTCATCCGGACATGCGGTCCTTCCTTGGGGTGCCCATCATGGCTGGCGGCGAGGTGGTTGCTGCGCTGTACCTGGCGGAGAAGATCGGCGGGGATGCCTTTACCGAGGCCGATCAGCGCTTGGTGGAGACGCTCGCCGGACACGCCGCGCTGGCGGTGGTCAACGCTCAGCGCCAGGAAAGACTTCGCGAACTTTCCATAGTGGACGAGCGCACTCGCATTGCCCGGGACCTGCACGACTCGGTGACCCAGACCCTGTTCAGCCTCACCCTCGCCGCGGAGTCCGCGGCCACCGTGGCAGGTGTCGAATCCCCGGCGTACGCCCATCTGGATCGGGTGCGGGACCTATCGCGGACCGCGCTGGATGAGCTGAGAGCGCTGGTGGACACGCTGCGTCCGCCGGACGTGGATGGCGAGGGGCTCGGCGCAGCGCTACGCAAGCGGGTGGACCTGCTCCGCGCCGTGCACGACGTGCCGATCCTGCTGGAAGTCGAAGGTCGGGGCGGCCGCTACACCGGAGAGGTCGGACGTGAGGTGCTCAAGGTGGCCAACGAGGCGATCGGCAACGCTTTGCAGCACGCGTCACCGCACCGGATCCGGGTGCGGCTGGACGTGTCCGGGCCGGCGGTCGGGCTGACGGTGTCCGATGACGGGAGTGGGTTCGACCTTGCGGCCACAGCCCGCACCTCCCGGCGCCTCGGGCTGGCCAGCATGCGGGAGCGTGCCGAAGCGCTCGGCGGCACCCTGCAGGTGGACACTGAGCTGGGGGTGGGCACCACCGTGATGCTGGAGGTGCCCACTGGCTGATCTGATCCGGCTGCTGCTCGTCGATGACCACGAGATGGTGCGCATCGGGCTGCGTACCTTCCTCGAGCTGCAGCAGGATATGGAGGTGGTCGGCGAGGCGAGCAGCGGTGAACAGGCGCTGGCGTTAGTGGCCGCCATGCACCCGGACATCGTGCTGCTGGACCTCGTGTTGCCCGGGCTGAGCGGGCTGGAGACCGCGCGGCGGCTGCGCGACACCCATCCCGACGTCAAGGTCGTGGTGCTCACCTCCTTCTCCGGGCAGGACTCAGTGCTACCGGCCGTGCGGGCCGGAGTGGCCGGCTATTTGCTCAAAGACGTCGGGCCCGCCGAGCTCGCAAACGCGCTGCGCTCAGTCCATCACGGGGGCGCGCCACTGCACCCGCGGGTCGCGGCGGCGGTGATGCATTCGGTCACCCAGCGCGACCCGCTCACTACGCGAGAGCGTGAGGTGCTGCGGCTGATCGGCCGAGGACTGTCCAACCGGCTCATCGCCCGCGAGCTGGTGCTCTCGGAGAAGACGGTGAAGGCGCACGTCAGCTCCATCCTGGCCAAGCTCGGAGTCGCCGACCGCACGCAGGCAGCGCTGCTGGCGGTGCGTGACGGGCTGGTCGACCCCTGACGAGCAGCCCGTCACGCGTGTGAGAGAACCCGCTGCCCGACCGGCAGTGGTTGTCGAAGAAGTCGATTCACGTCTCTTGTCGTAGCCGCTGTCCTGGGGGCAGATCAACTCCCTGAGAGCGGTGCGCGCTGCCACGTCCTGCGCGCCTACCATGCTCCGCCGCTCGTGCTGCTTGCTCATCGCTGCCTCCTCGTCGTCTCGTCCCGGGGCGATAACGTCATCTCCAGGGCGTCACGTCGAGGCGGCCTCGAAGCGCAGGGTGGTGCCCACGGTGCTGGCCACGTAGGCATCCGGCAGTGCGGTGGCCATCGCCGCCTGCGCCCGCCAGCTAGTGCAGTGCCCGGGCACCAGGAACTCCGGCGCGAGCTTGCGCACGGCCGCCACCGTGTGCGGGATGATCGGTTCGAACACCGGACCGGCCAGGTGCATGCCACCGACAAACGCGCAGATGGCTTCAACTCCGGTCTGCCGGCGAGCGGCAACCATCACGTTGACCGCTCCGGAGTGGCTACATCCGGAGACGACGACGAGGCCGCGGCCGCGCACGTTGACCACGACTGCCTGGTCGTCCCAGGTCCATGGATCGGGCTCCCAGTTGCCGTCGATCAGCGCTTGCTGACCGGGAAGGCCCTGTTCGAACGGGGTGCTGCGCTCGGTCTGGCCGGTGATCAGGAGGTGGCCGTCGAGCACCAGGCTCGGCCCGCGCTCCTCCACGACCTCGACGCCTTCCGCGGCGAGATCGGCCTGCGACGGTGGTGGCAGCCGGACCTCGGTACCGGTGGGAAACACCAGCCTGCGCTGCCGCCAGGCGTCGGGGTGCAGCAGCAGCGGCAACCGCGGGCGGCCGAGCATGGGCAGCAGACCCTCCAACCCGCCGTGGTGGTCGGCGTGGCCGTGCGAGAGCACCACCGCCCGCAGATCGGTGGGTACCACGTCGAGCACGGATAGGTTGTGCGCGGCGCCATCCTTGCTGATCCCGGCGTCGTAGAGGACGCTCGGCCCGTCGTCGACGGTGATCAATGCGGAGTAGCCGTGCTCAGCGCGCAGCGCGGGCCGGTCGAAGGCATCTGGGAGCAGCGGTGGCCGCCGCACCACCTCGGTGCTGGGCAGCAGGACATCCACGGTGTTGTCCAACAGTACTGTGACTTCGACAGATGTCACCGCATGCAGCGACTTACCGACAATCTGCTGCTGGGCGTTCATGTTCGAGCCGACTCGGGACATCTTCCGACGATGTACTGGACGGTGTTGCGGAAACTTCGCGCAGCGGCGGGGTCCGGCCACATCGCCTCGCGCACAGCAGCTTTGGCTTCTTGTCGTTCCGGTGGCAGCTGCGCGGCCGTGACGCCGGCCAGTGCGTCCCACGCGCTGTCGAAGTCGTCGAAGTCGAATCCGAGCAGCTCGGTCTCGACCTGAGCCTGGATGCCGCAACCAGCAAGCTGGTCGAGGAACGGTTCGGCGTCTGCCAGTGCGCCAGGGCCGACACCGGACACCGGCGGAGTCGGCGCGAACCGGCCTGCGGTCTGTTGGAACCGCACAATGTCGCAACTCTCAGGTCCGGACCAGACGGCACCGACGAGACGCCCTCCAGGACGTAGCACCCGAGCGAGCTCGCGCGCAGCGGCGGCACGGTCGATCACGTACATCAGCGACAACGAGGCAAGGACGACATCGAACGCGTTCTCGCCGGCAGGGACAGCCTCGGCTGCTCCCTCGCGGACCTCGAATCGGGCGCTGCCCACCGTGGACCGTCGCCGGGCGCGATCCAGCATCTCCGGGCTGATATCGACGGCGAGGACGAACCCTTCGTCTCCCACCAGCGCGGCCGCCTTGGCTGCTACGGCTCCCGTCCCGGTTCCCAGGCCCAGGACGCGGTCTGCTACTTCCAAGCCGGCCCGCCGCAGCAGACCGTCAACCACCGGCTCGAACCGGGGGGCGATCTCGTCGCGGTAAATCTGCGAGATCTGGTCCCAAACTCCGATCTGCCAGGCCCAGCCTTGACTGTCGGTCGCAGACGATGTGATCATGATCGGCGTCCTTCATTGCTGAGTAGGTTGAGTGTCATCGGTGATGCGGCGGGGAAACAACCCCCACCAGGCCAGGAGCTGGCGCAGGTCGTGATGCAGCTGGGTGCCTGGGGCGCTAGATGGCTGGAGGTCACGCCCCGTCAGAGGACCCGTTCATCGCGCTGTGGTCGTGGACGCGGATGGTGGACGTCGAGGCGCTGCCGCCGCACCGGGTCGTGATTCGCTTCGATTTCCGTGATCGGCCGCAAGAACACTTCTGGTTGCTGTTGCACCGGCCGCGTCCCGAGGTGTGTGGCAAGCATCCGGGTATCGATGAGGACGTGGTCGTTCGCACTGATGTCGCCACCCACCGGGTACAGCTTGCCCGGCGCGCCTCGCTGGCCAGTGGTGGTCTTGTCCATGTGCTGCCTCCCTGGATTCGCGGTTTGTTCGCCATTGGCGTCCGGACAGCCATCGCGTGGTGGTCAAGGACGGGCCTCGAAGATGAGGTTGAACGGCGTTTCGGCGGCTCGGCGGAATCGGGTGAACCCGGCATCGAGCGCGACCTGACGGATGGCGGGTTCGCCGGCCTGCGCGCCCAGTGCGTACCCGCCGGGTTGGGACAGCGCGTTGGGCACGCACAGGAAACTGGAGGCTGAATAGTAAACGCGACCCACGGGGTTGAGGTTGTCCGCGACGACGTCACCGGCGAACGGCTCGACGATCAGCCAGGTGCCGTCGGCGTCCAACGCCTCCAGGACGTGGCGTGCCGCGCCGAGCGGGTCACCCATGTCGTGCAGGCAGTCGAAGGTGGCAACCAGGTCGTAGCCGGTGCCAGAGAAGGTCTGCGCCGAGGCGGCCTCGAATGAGGTGCGGTTGGCGACTCCGGCGTCGGCGGCCCGCTTGCGGGCCAGCTCGATCGAGCCCTCGTGGTAATCCGAGCCGGCGAACGTCGAGCCTGGATAGGCCTCGGCGAGCAGCACGGTGGAGGCGCCCAGCCCGCAGCCCACGTCGGCGACTCGCGCGCCGGCCCTCAGCTTGGCCTGCACCCCGTTCAGCGCGGGGATCCAGCTCGGCACAAGGTTGGCCAGGTAACCGGGGCGGAAGAACAGCTCGCAGCCCAGGAACACGTCATTGTGGTGCTCGTGCCATCCCATGCCGGCCCCGGTCCGGAATGATTCGGTGATCTGCGACTCGGCGCGCAGTGCCCCCAGCGCCAACACGAAGGCACCCGGCGCGTACACCGCGCCGGTCGGGTCGGCCAGGGCGAACGCCTGCTCCTCGCTGAGCCCGTAGCTGCCGGTCTCGGGCTGGTATGTGACGTAGCCGCCGGCGGCTTGGCCGCGCAGCCATTCGGTGACGTAGCGCGGGTCG
>JBGSWT010000594.1:0-1532 GCA_041751815.1 Pseudonocardiaceae bacterium | reverse complement strand
CACGTCGGCGGGCGCCGCGTCCCGGTGCTCACCGGTCAGGTCCGCGGTGAACTGGCGGACCGCGGATGCGATGTCGTGGGGTTGGTCGCCCATCCGCTCACGCAGCATCCGGTGTGAGCCGCCGCGCGGGATCCGGAGTCGCAGATCGATGACGCGCGCCGCCTCGCGGGTGTCGTCGCTGCCCTCGAGATCGGGCCACTGACCCGATTCCAGCGGGTAGTCCGCTGACGGGAGGTAGTCCGGCAGTGACCGGATCCCGCCCAGCACCACGTCGGCGTTGGGCAACCGGCTCGCCGCGACCTGCCGCCACCCTGGCGACTCGTCCGGTACCAGCAGTACCGGGTGGGCGTCACCGGCATCGCGGATGGCGGCCACCGCGTCGACCCCGGTCAGCGGATCGGGCGGCGAGATGACGATGGTGTCGACGTCACGACCGACGCTGCCGGGGTCGAACCGCTCCCACGCCACCGTGCGGATGGCATGCCCGCCGAACGGACGCAGCGGATCACGGCCCGATCCTTGGACGTGGAGCAGCACGGCCATGCCCGTCCCCTTCGATATCTGCCATGAGGGTTCACTGTCGCAGCGCCGGACATCGACCGGCGTACCAGTATCGGTCCGGTCCTCACTCTCGCATGTCACAGCGTTGCCGGGGTGATCATCCGGGGGCGGCAGCCGAATCTTCGCCTTTGCCCGCGACGGTTGCGAGTAGTGGTTCCTATTGCGGCGCGACGATCATGGACCGGCCACGGAACCGGTGAACGACCGGAACGCCAGAACCGCGGCGGGGCCGATGATGGCGATGAACAGCATGGGCAGAATGCCGAAGATCAGTGGAAAGAGGATCTTGACCGGCACCTGCTGGGCCTTCTCCTCGATCCGTTGACTGCGCTTGAGCCGGATCTCCTCGGCCTGGACCCGCAACGCCCTACCGATCGGGACACCGAACGAGTCGGCCTGGTTCATGGCACTCGCGAAGCTCTTGACCTCGGCGACGTCGGTCCGCTCGGCGAGTGCCCGCAACGCCTCGGCCCGGCCGGTGCCGATCTGCATCTCCTGCAGGACGCGGGAGAACTCCCGGGCCATCGGCCCCCGGCCGTGTCGCGCGACGTAGGACAGGGCCGAGTCGAAGCTCAACCCGGACTCGACCGAGATGGTCAGCAGGTCCAGCGAGTCCGGCAGGCTGCGCAGGATCGCGGTGGACCGCGAGGACGCCATCCGGTTGACGACGGCCGTCGGGACCAGCCATCCGACGACCCCGCCGATAAGCAGGAACGCCGCCGTCCGCAAGGCCCCCGCGTCCGTGGCCAGCCCCACGACTGCGCCGAGCGCTGCACCGAGCACCGTGGACAGCACCTGGAGCGCGATGACCCGGTCGACGTCCCACTCGGGCGGATTGCCCGCCAGGTCCAGCCGCCTGCCGATCCGGACGAGTTGCCCAGCGGGCGTCAACCGCCGGCCCAGCCCGATGACCGCCTGGCGCGTGGGCTCCAGCACGCGCTCGGTGAAGGAGCGTTCGAGGTCGCGCTGCC
>JBGSWT010000593.1:0-2171 GCA_041751815.1 Pseudonocardiaceae bacterium | reverse complement strand
CGGTTGCGGGCGCAGCTGGCCGGACTCAGCGACAGCACAGACGGCCGCCGGGCGCAGGAACGGTTCGAATCGATCGGCGCCGTCGACGACACACTGCATGCGCTGTACGCGCAGCTGAGCCGTCCCCCCAAGAGTATCGGGGTCCCGGCTGAGAACCCAGTCGTTGAGAACCCAGTCGTGAAGAACACAGTCTTCGAAGATACCGTCGTGGCGGGGTTGGACTACCGCTTCGTGCTGCCCGACTGGGCTGGCGTGCTCGACGACCTGCGCCTGCTGGCGGGCCTGAGCGGCCTGTACGACCGAAACTTGGCGCCACGCCTGGCGCTGGCGGTTTTCTTCGCCGATCGTTACGGACCCGGCTCGACAGTCAGCTTCCTCCAGTGGTGTCGCGCGGTGGGTGACGAGGCGCGCCGGCCCGGCGCAGACCTCGGCGCGATCCTTGTCCAGCCGTTGCTGGTGACTACCGGTGGTCTGGACACGTTGGATCGGATCAAGCAGCTGCGACGGGAGATCGCTGCGCACGTGCGCACGGCGCCGGTCGACCAGGCTGGGATCGGCCGGCTCGACCGCCGTGAGCTATCCGACCTCGTCGCTGCGCTGCCGGAGTTTGTGCAGCCCCGCGACTCGGTCGCGTTCTACGGCCAGCCGATGATCAGGAACGGAGCGCCATACTTCGTCCTGAATAACACTGATGCCGGGTTCCGCCGCGCACACGCCCGCATGCACCGGTTCGCCGCAAGGGCACACGGTGACGCGCACGCCACGCTGGGACTGCCCGCTGACAACGGGGTGGTGTACGCGGATGTGGCCACCATCGGTAGCTCGAACCTGAATCTGCGGCTGTCGCCGGCCCCCTACGAGCTCACCTATCCCGGCAGTGTGAGCAACCGTCCGCCAGCCGAGCAGATTTCCCTCGGCGACCTGGACGTCGTCCACGACGCGACTACTGACCGGCTGCGGCTGGTCTGGCGCTCCCGCGGACAACAGATCGTCCCCCTGCACCTCGGCACGCTGGTCGACTGGGCGCTGCCCTGGACCTATCGGCTGTTGATGCAGGCGTTCGGCGTGTCGACGTTCTGCGGGCTCCCGCAACGATTGTCGGGCTTGTCCTTCATGAAACATGGCCAGGGGGTGCGGCGGGTTCCCCGGCTGTGCCTCGGCAATGTCGTCATCAATCGCACGACGTGGGTGGTCGGCTCCGGCAATGCCCCGCTGCGTGAGAAGAGCGAGTCGGCGCTGTCCCATCTGATCAGGGTGACGCGCTGGCTGCGGGAGCACGGCATCCCGCGACAGTGCTTCGTCCGGGTTGCCACCGCAGCCGGCGCCCCGATCAGCCTGGGCAAGAACCGCAAGCCGTGCTACGTCGACTTCTCCAGTCAGGTCTTTCTCCGCGTGTTCGCGCAGATCGCCGCCCAGCCCGATCTGACGCTCGTCTTCCAGGAGGTCCTGCCCACCGATGATGACCTCTTCGTCACCGACGGGAATGCCCGCTATGCCAGCGAGTGCGTCTTCGAGCTCGACCGCTGATCATCCCTGGGTCAGCGCCCACCTGTACTACCACGACGCGCTCGACGACCTGCTGCGCTCGGCCGTCCGGCCGCTCGTCGGCAAGCTCGCCGTTGGCGGGCTGATCGACGGGTTCTTCTTCATCCGGTACTGGCAAGGCGGCCCGCACGTCCGACTCCGCGTCCGGCTGCGTGACCGAACCGAAAAGCGATCGGTCGAAAGCTTGATCGAGGCGCGCATCAGCCGGTTCTTCGCCTGCTGCCCGTCACCGGCGGTCGTGCGCTCCGAGGATTACCTGCGGACCGCCGGGTGGTTCTCGCAGCACGAGTTCGGTCAGGGCGCAACCACGGTCGAGCCGCTGCAGCCCAACAACTCGCTGCGCTACGTCCCCTACGTCCCGGAAGAGGATCGCTTGGGTGGCCCGGCGGGCGTGGCGGCGTTCGAGCCGCACTTCATGGACTCCGCCACGCTCGCCCTCGACTTGATCACCGCCAAGCCTAGCGAGCAGCGGCGCATCGGCCGGGCGTTAACGATGATGCTGCTCGCCGCAGCGGTGGCCATCCCTGACGTCGCACGGCTCGCACGGTACTTCCGGTACAGCTACCGCGACTGGGGCGCCAGGCACGCCGGCGGTGACCGCACCCGCGTCGCGCGCTACGAGACGG
>JBGSWT010000592.1:0-5432 GCA_041751815.1 Pseudonocardiaceae bacterium | reverse complement strand
GGGTTCCCGGCGTGCTGCCGCGGTGGTGGGCGGTGGGTCGGAGGACTTCGCCCCCCACGTCAAGGGCATGGAGCTGCCCGGCTACGAGCCTCGCACCCTGCAGGGCATGGCATTGGGCCTGGCCGTCAACGCCCGGGGCGCCGATCACAACCGCTCCGGTGCCTACGAGGCCGACCTGTCTGGCGAATACGATCGGCTGGCCGGCGGCGACGCCCAGGTGGCGGCCGCGGTGGCCACCGAGGACCGGGCCGCCGTGATGGATTCGATGATCCTGTGCAAGTTCCTGCGCGGAGTCTTCGTCGAGCCCTACGACGAGTGGGCCGGGCTGTTGCGGGTCGTCACCGGCTGGGACGTCGACGCTGCAGAACTGCGCGCCACTGCGCGGCGGATCGTGCTGATCAAGCGGATGTTCAACCTGCGCGAGGGGTGGACCCGGGCTGACGACTGGTTGCCCGCCCGGCTGCTGCGCGAGCCGATCCAGCTCGGCTCCGGGCGCCAAGCCGTGCTCACCGCCGACCGGCTGCACGAGATGATCGACGGCTACTACGCGGTCCGCGGGCTGGATCCCGATGGCAGGCCGACGGACGAAGCGCTCGCCGACCTACTCGTGAAGGGAGCGACGCTATGAGCGTCACCCTCACCGTCGACGGGCGGGAGATCACTGTGCCCGAGGGCACCACGATCTATGACGCGGCGCGCCAGCTCGGGATTGACATCCCGGTGCTGTGCCACGACGACCGGTACGACCCGGTCGGGGTCTGCCGGATGTGCGTGGTGGACACCGGGACCCGGGTCTTCGTCGCCGCGTGCGTGCGTCCCTGCGAGGACGGCATGGCGGTGCGCACCACCAGCGATGAGCTCCAGCGCAGCCGCGCCACCCTGACCGAACTGCTGATCGCCGACCAGCCGCCGCGCGACGCCGACCCCAAGCAGACGACCACCGGTGACAACATGCTGCTCGCGCTGGCCGACCGCTATGGCGTGTCCCGGGAGACCACCGCGCTGCCGTGCGGGTCCGGCCGGGGCACCGACACCTCCAACCCGGTGATCGCCGTCGACCACGACGCCTGCATCCTGTGCGACCGCTGCACCCGTGCCTGCGACGACATCCAGAACAATGACGTGATCGGCCGCTCCGGCAAGGGCTACACCACCCGGATCGCCTTCGATCTCAACGACCCGATGGGCGCCTCATCCTGCGTGACCTGTGGCGAGTGCGTCGCCGCCTGCCCCACCGGGGCGCTGACCAACAAACCGATCAACAACATCCCGATCCGCCCCCGCTCCGAGCTCGATGCCGTGAAGACCGTCTGCCCGTACTGCGGGGTGGGCTGCGCGCTGACCTATCACGTGGACCGCGAGCGCGGCGCGATCGCCTATGCCGAGGGCCGCGACCAACCCGGATCGCAAAGCCGGCTGTGCGTCAAGGGTCGCTACGGCTGGGACTACGCAGCCTCCCCGCAGCGGCTGACCGTGCCGCTGATCCGCCGGGAGAGCTCTTACCCCAAGGGGCCGCTGTCAGCAGACGTGAAAGGTGACCACAAGCGCCGCAAGCCAGGCGGGCTGGTCGACTACGACGAGGTGCTCCCGCATTTCCGGGAAGCCAGCTGGGACGAGGCGCTGGACCTCGCCGCCCGTCGGCTCACAGAGATCCACGCCGACGGCGGCCCCAAGGCGATCGCCGGGTTCGGCTCCGCGAAGTGCTCCAACGAGGAGGCGTATCTCTTCCAGAAGTTGATTCGCACCGGGTTTCGCACCAATAACATCGACCACTGCACCCGGCTTTGCCACGCCTCGTCGGTGGCCGCGTTGTTCGAGGGCATCGGCTCCGGCGCGGTATCCACCACCTACGGCGACGTGGTCAACGCCGACGTCGCGATCATCACCGGCAGCAATGCCACCGCCAACCACCCGGTGGCCAGCTCATTTTTCAAGCAGGCCCGCCGGCGCGGCACGAAGATCATCTACATCGACCCGCGGGCCGACCGGGTCGCCGACCACGCCGACATCTACTGCCAGCTCAAGCCGGGCACCGACGTGGCGTTCTACAACAGCGTGATGCACGAGATCATCCGCCTCGGGCTGATCGACCGGGAGTACATCGCGCAACGAACCTCCAACTACGACGAGCTGGCGCGCACCGTCGCCGACTACCCGCCGCAGCGCGCCGCCCAGATCACCGGCATCGACACCGACACCATCACCGAGGTGGCTCGGGTCTGGGGCAGCGCCGGTGCCGGGATCATCTTCTGGGGCATGGGCATCTCCCAGCACACCACCGGCACCGACAACGCCCGATGCCTCATCGCGATGTGCGCAATCACCGGCAACGTCGGCAAGCCCGGTAGCGGCCTGCATCCACTGCGCGGGCAGAACAATGTGCAGGGCGCGTCCGACGTCGGCCTGATCCCGATGTTCTACCCCGATTACCAGAAGGCCGACTCCGCGCAGGTGCGTGCCCGCTTCGAGCAGGCCTGGGGGGTCAGCGGGCTCGATCCGGAGAAGGGCCTGACTGTCACCGAGATCATCGGTTCGGTGCTGACCGGCGGTGTGCGCGGGATGTACATGCTGGGGGAGAACCCGTTCCTGTCCGACCCCAACATCAACAAGGTGCGCAAGGCGCTCTCTGCGCTGGAGTTCCTGGTGGTGCAGGACATCTTCCTCACTGAGACCGCCGAGTTCGCCGACGTGGTGCTGCCCGCGTCGTCCTATCTGGAGAAGGACGGCACCTATACCAACACCGACCGGCGGGTGCAGCTGGGTCACAAGGTGCTCGACCCACCGGGGCAGGCCCGGGTGGACTGGGAGATCGTGCAGGATCTCGCCCAACGGATCGGCCTGGACTGGGCCTACACCGGCCCGCGTGAGGTGTTCGAGGAGCTGGTCGGCCTGATGCCCAACTACGCCAACCTGTCGTATGACAACCTCGGCGGCACCGGCAAGCTGTACCCCAACGCTGACCCGGAACACTCCGACGGCACCGTGGTGCTCTTCGATGAGCGGTTCAACACTGACGACGGGCTAGCCCACCTGGTACCTGCGCAGTGGTTACCGGCCAAGGAGCTGCCCGATGCCGACTACCCGCTCGTGCTCAACACCGGCCGGTTGCTGGAGCACTGGCATACCGGGTCGATGACCCGCCGCTCCTACGCCCTGGACACCATCGCACCGCAGGCAGAGGTGTATGTGCACCCCAAGGACGCCGTCGACCGGGGACTGACGCATGGCGAGATGGTGCGGGTGCGCTCCCGGCGCGGAGAGATCGAGCTGCGGCTGAAGGTCTCCCATCGGGAGGCGCAGGGCAACTGCTTCATCCCGTTCCACTTCCGGGAGGCTGCGGCCAACGTGCTGACCATCGACGAGATCGACCCCTACGGCAAGATCCCCGAGTTCAAGTTCTGCGCCGTCCAGATCGAGCCGCTAGGGCCGCAGTAACACCTCCTCACCGCCGCCATTCGGAGCCGAATTGCGATCACGAGCCGTCCACCGAGCGCTATTCGGACCGAATTGCGGTCCTGAGCGGCCGTCTGCGTGCTGGTTATGGCGGCGCGGCCGCGAGGTGCAGCGCGTCGACGCTGTGCAGGTGACGGCCCGGAAGCAGACCGTCTCCCGGTAGAGGGAGCGGTCGGTCTCCACCAGGTCGAAGCGTTCACGTAGGCGGGTCACAGCGGTCTGGGCCAGGTCCACCCGTACCGCGAGCCGGCGCAGCTCGGTCTCCAGGAGCATGGTCGAGAGCAGGGCATCGTCGGAGTCCACGGCATCGTCGAGCCGTGCCGCCAGTCGGCTCGATGCGGGCTCGTCGATGAGCAGCTTCGCCGCCGCAGAGGTCTCGATGTAGAGGATCACTGGTCACCGCGGAGCTCATCCAGCACGTCCTGGACCGGCTCCTGAATTTCGGTCCGCTCCAATTCGGCGAATCCGCCGCGGACCGTGGCCCGCGGAATCCGCAGCGACGCGCCGGCCGCTCGCGGTGGCGGCATGAGCACGGCGACGACCTCACCGTTGTTGGTGACGTACACCGTCTCACCGGTCTGTACGTCACGGAGCACGGCGCTGCTGTTATTGCGCAGTTCCCTGGTTAACCTCGTGGCTGTGGCCCATGACAACGACGTAGGTCGCCATGAGACGGAACGCGCGCCTCGCCACGCACGTATGCCGGGTGTGGAGGCCCGGACCGGCAAGTTTCCTGGGCCGAGCTTGATCCCCGAGCTCAACGCCATCCAGTCCCGGCTCGGCTGGCTGCCCCGGGAGGAGCTGGTCGCGCTGGCCCGGCGGATGCGTAGGCCGCTGTACGAGATCGAGGGTCTGGTCTCGTTCTACCCGCACTTTCGCACCGAGGCGCCGCCGAAGGTGGCACTACACGCCTGCCGCGACCTGTCCTGCTGGCTTGTCGGGTCCGCTCCGAGGTCGGGAGATCGCTACGGGCCCGATGTGGAGTTCCGGGAGGTGTCGTGTCTGGGACGTTGTGATCTGGCACCGGCCGTTGCCGTGAACGAACACCCGGCGCGGGCCGCAGACGCCGAGGAGCTGGTCGCCGTCGCCCGCCAGGGTGCACTGGCCGCACCGCAACCCACCCCGTCCGGTCGGCACACACCGTGGCCTAATGACCCCTACGCGCCCGACGGGCAGCGGTATCAGGTGCTGCGCGCGTTGCTGACGGGATCGTTGCGGCCAACAGAGGTGATCTCCACGCTGGCCGGATCGGGGCTGCGCGGGATGGGCGGTGCCGGTTTTCCCACCGGAAAGAAATGGGAACTGGTGGCGGCCCAGCCCGGTGGTGTGAAGTACGCGATCTGCAACGCCGACGAGTCTGAACCCGGCACCTTCAAGGACCGCCAGATCCTCGCCGACCAGCCGCACCTGGTGCTGGAGGGCCTTCTGATCGGCATGCTCTGCGTCGGTGCGGAGCAGGGCTGGGTTTTCATCCGGCACGAGTACGGCCCCGAGGAGCAGGTACTGCGGTCGGAGATCGAGGAGTTGCGGGCCGGCGGTCTGCTCGGAGCGGACGTGCTGGGCAGCGGGCACACCCTGATGCTGGACATCTTCACCTCGCCCGGGGGTTACATCCTCGGGGAGGAGTCCGCGTTGATCGAATGCATGGAAGGTCACCGTGGCGAACCGCGGAACAAGCCGCCGTTCCCGGGCGTGTACGGGCTGCACGGCAAGCCCACCTTGATGAACTCGGTAGAGACCTTCGCCGACGTCCCGGTGATCGTCGCGCGCGGCGCGCAGTGGTGGGCCGACGCGGGCCTGGGAGAGTCGGTGGGATGGAAGTTCTTCGCCGTCTCCGGTCACGTGGCCCGTCCGGGGGTGTATTGCGTACCGATGGGCACCACCATCCGGACGCTGCTCGACGAAGCCGGCGGGATGGCCGGCGGGGCGGCGCGGGAGGGGCGGTGCCGGCTTTCCCACCGGAAAGAAATGGGAACTGG
>JBGSWT010000591.1:0-4628 GCA_041751815.1 Pseudonocardiaceae bacterium | reverse complement strand
GTCGATGGTCATCGGCCGGCCGACAGCGGGCGGCGCGCCGGCATAACCCGGCGCCGTGCCCGGGAAGCCGGCCGGGGATGGGTTGAAACCCGCGTAACCGCCGCCCCCTACGGGAAGATTGCGGAATGCGGGGTTGCTGGTGGAGCGCACCGTAGTTCCTCCTGGTGGGGCATTGCAGTTCGTCACGGTTCACCGGGTTCAACGCGCCTGCGGCGGGTCCGGTTCCCGGTCCGGTAAAACGGACTTTACCCTCGCCTCGTGACGCCGAGGCAAGGGAGCACTGCAGTTCACGTTACTGTGCGCAAGGGCAGCACCCAGGCCCGGTACGGGGGTAAGGAGGAGGGATGGACTGGTGGGGTTGGTTGATCCTCGCGCTGATCGTTCTCGTGGTGCTGATCGCGCTCGCCGCCATCATTCAGCGCAGAAGGCGGCGCGGCGGTGTGATCGGACTCGGCGATCCCGGCCGGA
The DNA here is from genome assembly GCA_041751815.1 of Pseudonocardiaceae bacterium. GTDB lineage: Bacteria > Actinomycetota > Actinomycetes > Mycobacteriales > Pseudonocardiaceae. The sequence continues at coordinate 4,160 of JBGSWT010000591.1, read as the reverse complement.
GTGATCCACGGTGACCACCTCAACTCCCGGGCTACTGCTGCGGACCAGTGAGCTGGTCGGCCGTCCAGTAGTCACCCTCGGCGGCGAGCTGGTCGCCGAGATCAAAGACATCGTCTTCGAAAGCACCGGCGGACGTATCGCAGGTTTCACCTTGCGAAATCCAGGACTGTTCAGCCGCGCCCGCAAGGATTCACTGCCCTGGAGCGAGGTGCACGGAGTGGGCCGGGACGCGGTGATGGTGTCCGACGAGACCGTGTTGGTGGCCGCCAAGGAGCTCGCACCGCGCAAGCAGGCCCGCAAAGCAGACGTGCTTGAGGATCGGGTGCTCACCGACAACGGGCGAGACCTGGGACGTGTGGTGGATGTAGTGGTGCACTGCGGGACCAGGCTCGAGGTCGTGGGCTACGAGGTGGAAGCCAGCGAGGCGCTCGGCACCGCGGGACGGCGGGTGCTCATCCCCCTGCCCGACACCGTAGCGGTGTCCGGGGAGAACCTCATCGTGCCCGCGGCCGCCACCGAGTTCGTCTCCGAGGACCTGGCCGGGTTCGGAGCGGCTGTGGACGCCTTCCGGGCCAGGTTGCGCGAAGGGGCCAGCTGATGCTGTTCAGCCAAGCACGCAAGCGCGACGTGGTGAACACCGCCACCGCAACCCGGATAGCCCGGGTCGACGGCTTTGTGGTGCTCCCCGGACCAGCCAGGGTGGCGCTGCTGCGATTGGGCAAGGTCAGCGGTGCCGGCACCCTGCTCGCCTGGGATGACGTGCAGGGCTTTGGACCCGACGCAGTGACGGTCGCCACCGACGCTGTGATCCGCCCGGCCCGCGACGCTCTGGAGCAGCGCGCCGAAGACAACGACCTGGAGATCTTGGGTAAACGGGTGCTCACCGAACGCGGTATGGAGCTCGGAACGGTCACCGACGTGGACTTCGATCCGGACACAGGTTCGATCACCACGCTGATCAGTAAGACCGAGACCATCGCCGGTGACCGGCTGATCGGCCTTGGCGGTTACGCCGCCGTCGTCTCGGATTAGCTCGCGTTCGCCGCCATGACCGGTGCCGCCCTCGGCGTATGACGTCTTGCGCTGCATCTTGGAGTCGTTGTGCCGGACTTTGACGTAGCACGCAAGTGGGCAGTGCTTCTTGCCACTCGGCCTGTCGAGGCCTGGGACCGGATGCAAAAAAGACGCGCGTTGGTGCGGGGCATCAGATCCATGCGGGAGGATGCGTGCGGCTGGTCTCAGGGATTGGACGTGATCAGCGCACACGCGGATTGGCTGCAGCAGCTTCACCAGCGCTGGGATGGAGTTGGCCATGCCCTGAGACTCCTGGTTTCCAGACGTGTTGGACAGATATTGAAGAGATGCTCGTCGCCGCCGATCCGGCTGAGCCCTACTACGATGCAGACCCTGTCATGGCGCGATTGTTGTGGTGCGCTGTCCGCCACTTGCAGCCTAGATCGGTGATAGAGACCGGTGTAGCTCGTGGGGTCACTTCGCGGATTATTCTCGAGGCTCTCGTCGGCAACGGTGCCGGACGCTTGTGGAGCATTGACCTGCCACCACTGAACGAACCCTGGTTCAGCCAAAGCCGCAGCGCTGTCCCGCAAGGCCTCTGAGGCGACTGGCAATATGTCTGTGGATCAGCGCGACGGGTACTCCCCCAGCTACTCCGTAGGGTGGGGGCGATCGATCTTTTTGTCCACGACAGTCTGCATACCTATGACCACATGGCTTTTGAGTTCACGTTGGCTCGGACACACTTGTCATCCAGTGGTGTGATCGTGTCCGACGATATCAACACCAATCGAGCGTTCACGGAGATGGTGCAGTCCAATCAAGAACTGGATGGCGTCGCGATCACCCAGGAGAGGAAGCGGGATGCGGCTGTGGGGATCGCGTGGCAGATAGATCCAGAAACAGATCGAGGGCGGAACTGATCGCCGAACGTTGGACGTCACCGGTCGGGCGCCAACCCTCGACAGGTCACCACGTGGCCGGTCAGGGTATCCAGATCGGACGCGCCGCACGACGTGGTGCTGGCGAACGTCTGCCGGTGGGCGTGGTGCCTAGCTGTCGACTGAGGTGGTGGCGCCCGCGTGGCCGGGTTGCCGAAGCCGAAGGCCACCCGGCGACGCGCGGCATCGCCACTCAGTCCGACAGGACCGTGCACACGCGACTACAGCACTTGTGGGCCATGCTCCGCGAGTTGACGCCACCCAACTCGAGCTGGCAGAACGGCAAGCGCTGCTGGAACCACCGCAACGGCAGTTCGAGCGCTGGCGCTCGAGAACCACCCTTGATCGTCATTTGGGAAGAACCGACCGTGTTCTGCGCGGCTAGTTCTTCCCAATCGGCGGTCACGGTGCGAATTGACGATCCCACTGCACTGACGCCAGCACATGTGCCGTTGCGGTACTAGCCGCGCCGGCTAGCCGCGTTATGCGGTCACACATGAGTGCCCCCGGTGGGAGTCGAACCCACACTGGGATCCTTTTAAGGGACCTGCCTCTGCCGGTTGGGCTACGGGGGCGCATCGGCAGCGTAGCCGCGTCCTCGTGCGGCGGATCAAGAACCTGTGGTGGCGCGCACGAACTCGGCTTTCGGGTCGTTGATCTGACCCAACGCCACGACCTCGCGCTGGAACAGGAGGGCAGCGGTCCAGTCGGCCACGATGCGAACCTTGCGATTGAACGTCGGCATCCGGCTCAGGTGGTAGGTGCGGTGCATGGCCCAGGCCACGATGCCCTTGAGCCTTATCCCGTAGATCTCGGCGACGCCGCGGTAGAGGCCCAGGCTGGCCACCGATCCTGCGTAACTGTGCTTGTAGTGCCGCAACGGCTCGCCGCGACGTTGCGCGATGATGTTGTCGGCTAACACCTTGGCCTGCCGCACAGCATGCTGTGCCGACGGACTGGTGGTGGCGTGGGGGTCGTTGGAGGTGAGGTCGGGGACGGCCGCGCAGTCCCCGGCGGAGAAGGCATCCGGACAGTCCACCACCTGCAGGGTTGTCGTGCAGCGCAGCCGCTTGCGATCGTCCAGCGGCAGGTCGGTCCGCTGCAACACTGGGCTGGCCTTCACTCCAGCTGTCCAGACGATGGTGTCGGCGTCGAACTCGGTGCCGTTGTCGAGGACGACGTGGCCCTCCTGCATCGTCGTGACCCGGGTGTTTAGGAAGATCTCGATACCGCGGTGGACCAACCGCCTGGCGGTGTAGCGACCCATCTTCGGGCTGACCTCGGGCATGATCCTGCCGGTGGCCTCGACGAGTACCCAGCGCATGTCCTCCGGCTGGATGGTCTCGTAGTAGCGGCAGGCGTAGCGGGCCATGTCCTCGAGCTCGGCGAGCACCTCGATTCCCGCATATCCCCCGCCGATCACCACAAAGCTCAGCAGCTCGCGCCGCAGTCGCTGGTCAAGCGTGGCATCCGCAGCTTCCAGGCAGGACAGCACGTGGTTGCGAAGGTAGATCGCCTCACCGATGGTCTTGAACGCGATGCCGTGCTCGGCCAGCCCGGGAATGGGCAACGTGCGTGCGATGGAGCCCGGCGCCATCACCAGCACGTCGTAACCGAGCTGCTCGACGTGCCCGGCACAATTCTCGATGGTGGCAAATCGACGGGCATGGTCGACACCCGTGACCCGGCCGCAGACGATGCGGCAGCGCCGCAGCACCCGGCGCAGCGGCACCACCACGTGGCGCGGTTCGATCGATCCGGCGGCGGCCTCCGGCAGGAACGGCTGGTAGGTCATCTGCGTCTGCGGATCGACCACGGTGACCGAGGCCTCCCCCGTGCGCAGCTTCGACTGCAGCCGCAGCGCGGTGAACATCCCCACGTGGCCACCGCCGACAATGAGGATGCGCGTCGATTCCCCTGATGTGAACGCCATATCCCAGTATTCCCACCGCAGCTGCCGCCATGCGCGCCACGAGCAAGTGAATACGACCTGCGTCGCCGGGTCAGCCCCGTTCGGTAGGGCCGATCCCAGCCAGTTCAGCCGCGCGGCCCAGCACGTCGACCAGCATTGCCGGAGTGAGCCGTCCGGTGAAGGTGTTCTGCTGGCTGACGTGATAGCAGCCGAGCAGGTGCAGCCCGTCCAGGGTCACCTCGGTGCCGTGCCCGAAACGTGGCCGCGGGGTGGGCACCGTCCAGTCGGCGGCG
>JBGSWT010000590.1:0-4627 GCA_041751815.1 Pseudonocardiaceae bacterium | reverse complement strand
AGCGCTCGATCTGGCGGCCGTAGCGGGTGCCGAGCGCCTCGCCGAGCGAGCACGCGCCGAGCTTCACCTGTGCGGGGTGCGGCCTCGCCGGACGGCGCTCTCGGGCCCCGAATCCCTCACTGCAGCGGAGCGGCGGGTCGCAGATCTCGCCGTCCAGGGCCACGGAAACGTCGAGATCGCCCGCCAGCTGGTAGTGACGCGGCGCACGGTGGAAACCCATCTCTCCGCCATCTATCGCAAGCTCAACATCAACGGCAGGCGGGAGCTCCCCGACGCACTCCTCGGTGTCGAGCGATCCTGGCCCTCTGATCATTAGGCTCGTGGAATCCTCAGTGCGGGTTCCACGACCCGGCCAGCAGGATTGCCGGCGCGTTCTTGAGCCACGTCAGGACTCGACGGCCAGCGTCTGCAAGGCCGCCTTGCTCGGATAGAGCAGGAAAGCCGTGCCCTTGGTACGCACGAAATCGGGCAGGCCGCGCTCGGAAGCTGGTCCGCTCACGCTGGGAAGGATGAACGTCGCCTCCGTGCCTGGCACCGCACGGTTGCCCAGCAACGCGTCCTGCACGCGACGGTTGACATCGTAGACCGGGCTGAAGTCGTTCTGCTTTATCCAGTCGGTCAACGTATAGACCTGACGGCGCAGATCGCTGCACAGGAAGAGCCCGATGATCCCCCGGTCCACTCCGTCGTCCTGCGCTGAGGGCAGCGGCGGACCGTAGGGCATCCCGCGCCGGATGACTCCGGGAACGCCCTCCACGACGGGGTCGAGCTCCTGATCACGCGGATTGACCACTCGGATGTGGGCTGAGAAGGGGCAGCGATAGCCGTTGGGGTCCTGATCTCGGTAGCCGAAGTCATTGCGGGTCGCCATCGTGGGATCGGGACGGTCGGGCGAGAGAACGAGCGGAGTCCCGTCTCGCCAGCGGCCCATCAGCTTGGCCGCCAGCAGCTCTTCGGCGTCTGCCTGCGCCAGATGCGGATAGAGCAGAGGGCCTCGGACGCGCAGGAATTCATTGAACGCCGCCACATCCTGGTAGATCCACCGGAATGCTCCATAGGAGCCGTCGCGCACGAGATCGGCGGCGGGTCCCTTCCGTGGCGCGCAGCTGCACGCCTCCGTGGAGTAGCCCAGAAGGAAGTTGCGAAAGTCAAGCTGCCCTGGCGCAGCTGAGGCATCGTCCCAGCAGACATCCGGGTGGGTAATGCCATCTCTATAGCCGAAATGGAGCTTGCTCCCGCCGAGCGAGCGCCCGTCCAGCACCGTGCCATCCTTCCGGGGGATGCGCTCGCATACTTTCGCGTCCCGCGCCAGGGCACGAATCTCCGTCGAGGCCGGCTCCAGGGCGTCGTCGGAACTCACATAGATGTGGACGATGCAGTGCACGTCCTCAGTGCGGAACTTGCCTTCCCACCACTGCGCGGGATCGCTGCTGCTTCCCGGCACATCGCCCAGGGGCCACGGATCGGGGCCTTCCTGGAAGACCGCATCGAACTCCGTGAGGAGAGCCTCGTCCACGCCGAGGGCCTGGAGGCCCCGGAAGCTGAATCCGACATTGACCAACGGGTCCGGCGCCGAGTCCAGCGGCCAGTCGGCCATGGTGACCCGGGGCAGGAGCTGAGACACAAACATGCGGGCGGCTGCTCCCCCGTCGAAGTTGAAGAGCAGGTGCCGCACGATAGGCCGCCGGTAAGGGTGGACGACCATGCCCTGGACGTTTCCAAAGTCGATCTTCATGCCGGTTCTCCGAGCATCCGGTCCGTCGATCAGGATGGTCAGGCGACTGTCATCCCTAAGCGGGCGTCGGCTGTGCCGGGGCGGAGCTGCTCTGCCTGAGAGCCGTCCGGAGTTCCCGGATCGTCATGTCCCCCATGGCCGAGAAGAGGTAACCGCGGTCCTCGTTGCCTACCGTCGAGGCGCCCAACGCGGGGAGGTTGAGGTTGTGGGTGTACTTGAAGAAGGAGTCGCGGTTATTGAGTTCCTCCCACGAAGGGGCGCCCTCGGCCAGGGCAAAGATCGCCTTGAAGATCGGCCCGAGTTCCTTGCGGAAGAATTCGGTGTAATCGACGGGGTCGCCGTCGAACTCGGTGATGACCTGGAGGTACTTGTTATCGATCACCAGGATGCGGGCGAAATGAACGAGCTGTGAGCGCGAGAGCGCAGCATCGATCGCCGGCTGGGCACTCTCGGCGAAGGAATCCACCAGGTGCTTGAGGCCTTCCTGCGACTGTGGATCCTGCTTGAGCGAAACGGTGAAGTTGAGGGCGATGGCCATGGTGGGGCCTCCTGACGGAAACGGTGCTATGAGAGTCGTGAGCTGTGGGCGCTCATGACAGACATTGCACCGCTCACGCCACCGGTTCGCATCGTGGTGAGCACCCCGACCTTTTCGAGATCTCACCTCGTACGTCCTTCGCTGAACTCGCCCTCACCGGGTGAACGGCGCGCCGTTCGCAGTCGAACCTGACCGCGCCGCGGGGCAAACAACTGTGTCAAGCCGGCTCCAACTCGCCGCCAAGCCGCAGCCAAGTCAGGTAATCGATGGTGGGCGCACCCGAGGCTCTGTGAAGGGGAACACACCATGGTTGATGCCTGGCCCCCGCGAGATCGAACTGCTCCGCCCAGCTGGGGCTCGAGCGTGATCCGCAGCCTGTCCCCGGCCGGGATCACTGTCCCCGACACAGGCCAACTCCGACGGCTCACCAGGGGGCCGCGATGCCGACCATGATAACCGCCACCACCCGTTACGCCACTGAAAGCGTGGCTGACTTGCTGCTGTGGATCCGCGACGGGGACCCAGCGGCCTGGGACGAAATTCTCCGCCGGTACGAAAAGCTTGTATCCAACACAGTGCGCTCATTTCGACTACAAGAGGCCGACGCGCTCGACGCCGTGCAGATGACCTGGCTGCGGCTGACCGAAAACGCCCACCGGGTGCAGCTTCCTGAGCGGTTGGGCGGCTGGCTGACGACCACCGCGCGCCGCGAATGCCTGCACATCCTGCGCCAAGCCAAACCCACCCGGGATCTCATTGACGTGGCGCCAGAAACTGTTGCCGACCCATCGGTGGGTCCCGAGCAGCGCGTTGTCGACGCCGACACCGCGCGGATGCTGCGGATGCTCGTCGCCGAGCTGTCGCCTCGCCGGCGAACTCTGCTGTGGGCGCTGTTCACCGACAACCCCCGCCCCTACGCCGAGGTCGCCCGCGTCACCGGGATCCCGCCCGGCGGCATCGGGCCCACCCGGGCGCGGGCACTGGAGCAGCTCAGGGGCAAGCTCAACAAACACGAGCGAGCCTAGCGATGATGACCGCTGCCGGCTGATATAGGGCACCTACGGTGCGGGGGCGCCCCTCCGTAGGACCACACGATCGGGGACAAAGCATGACGTACTTACGGGGCGTAGCTCGTCCTCCTTGTGGTGTTGCTGGTGTGGGTGGCGGATGGGAAAGAACCTCAATAGAGAGGGCACGTTCATGGCCATGACCGGAGGCCCCAGGCGGGCTGGCACCGAAATGGCCGAGCGCGGTGACGTGCTGGGGGCGCTGGAGCGGCTCCTCGATGACGCCTGCGAGGGCCGGGGTGGTGCGCTGTTCGTCGTTGGGCCGGCCGGATTGGGCAAGACCACCGTGCTCGAACATGCGATCACGGTGGCGAAATCGCGGTTTGTGGTCGGTGTTGGATGCGGGGATCAGGTGGAGGCCGTGTTGCCGTTTGGTCTTATCGGTCAGGCTCTCGACCAGCTTCTCGACGGGAGACTTCCCGGTGGCGGCAGTGCGCTGGACGCTGACGGCGGTGAGGCCGCCGACATCTCCGCACAGGCCCGCTTTTACGGCATTCTCCGCGGTGTACGGGAGGCGGCGGTCCGTCCGTTGCTGGTGGCCCTCGATGATCTGCACTGGTCGGATCCGGACTCGCTGACCGTGATTCACCTGATCTGCCGTCGCCTGGCCTCCCTACCGGTGGCGTTGATCGCCACCGCCCGGCCATGGCCGGCGGAGGCGGCCACCACGGCACAGGATCTGGCCGCCCAGGGGTTGGCCGTGGTCGAGTCACTGGCTCCGCTGAGCGCTGTGACTGCTCAGGAGCTGCTGTGTTCCCGGGTGCACGGGAAGGTCTCGGCCGAGGTAGTTGACCAGGCCATCGATCTGTGCGGTGGCAATCCGTTGCTGTTGGAACAGGTCGCCCTTGAGCTACGCCGGAGCGGGAAGCTGTCAGAGGGGCAGGCTTGGTTCTCCCGCTTCGTCGGTGTCGGTGCGGCCGGGTGGCGCTACCTGCGAGCGGCGAGTGTGCTAGGTACCCGCTTTCGTGCCGCCGTCGCGACGGAGGTGGCCGGACTGTCCGCCACCGAGGCCGCCACCGAGATCGATGGCCTGTTTCGCGGCGGGCTGCTCTATGAGGTCGACGAAGGGTGGGCGCGGTTCACCCATGCGCTGATCCGGCAAGGGGTGTACGAGGACATCGCGCCTCCGGTGCGCAGGGACCTGCATGCAGCAGCCTTCCGTGCCCTGGTTGCTTCCGGGGCCTACCCGGCGGAGGCCGCCGAGCATGCGGTGGCCGCTCACCTGGTGGGTGACCCGGAGGCGGTGGCCACGATGGTGCGGGCGGGGCGGGCGGCGCTGCAGGCGGG
>JBGSWT010000589.1:0-3000 GCA_041751815.1 Pseudonocardiaceae bacterium | reverse complement strand
TGCGCCGGGGGAGGCGCGCCGCCGCCCACGCCGCGGAGCCTGACACCTCAGCTGAGCCGCTCGACCACCCAGTCGATGCATGCGGTCAGCGCGGAGACATCCTCGGGTTCGACGGCCGGGAACATCCCGATCCGCAGCTGGTTGCGGCCGAGCTTACGGTAGGGCTCGGTGTCCACGATGCCGTTGGCGCGCAATACAGCGGCGACAGCAGCGGCGTCCACACTCTCGGCGAAGTCCACGGTGCCGACGACCAGCGAACGCTTGGCGGGTTCGGTGACGAACGGCGTCGCGTACGGCGAGGACTCGGCCCAGGAGTACAGCCGCGAGGATGAGTCGGTGGTCCGCGACACGCACCAGTCCAACCCGCCGGCGGCCAGCATCCATTCGATCTGGTCGACCAGCATCAGCAGCGTGGCGACCGCCGGGGTGTTGTAGGTCTGATCCTTGAGGCTGTTGTCCAGCGCGGTGGTCAGCGAGAGGAACTCCGGCACCCACCGATCGGACGTGCCGATCTCACCGATCCGCGCCACCGCGGCCGGGCTGAGCAGCGCGATCCACAGCCCACCGTCGGAGGCGAAGCATTTCTGCGGCGCGAAGTAGTAGACGTCGGCGTCGCCGATCCGGACCGGGAGGCCGCCAGCGCCGCTGGTCGCGTCGATCGCCACCAGGGTGCCCTGCAACCCGGCGGGCCGGCACACCGGCACCATCACCCCGGTCGAGGTCTCGGTGTGCGCCCAGCCGATCAGGTCACAGGACGGGTCGGCGGCGGGCTGCGGGGCATCCCCGGGTGCAGCGGTGACGATCACCGGGTCGGCCAGGAAGGGGGCGCCCTTGGTCACCGAGGCGAACTTCGCCGAGAACTCGCCGTAGCTCAGGTGCAGCGAGCGCTCCCGGACCAGACCCAGGGCTGCGGCATCCCAGAACGCCGTGGTGCCACCGTTGCCGAGCACAACCTGGTAGCCCTCGGGCAGCGAGAACAGCTCGCTCAGCCCCGAGCGGACCCGTCCGACCAGCGACTTCACCGGGTTGCGCCGGTGCGAGGTGCCCATGATCGAGGCACCGGCGGTGGCCAGCGCGGCGAGTTGCTCGGGTCGGACTTTCGACGGCCCGCACCCGAAGCGCCCGTCGACGGGTTTGAGCTGGGTCGGGATGGTCAGCTCAGCGGTCTGCGTCATGTGGGCGATCTCCATGGTTGCTGGCTGGGAGCCCCAGTTTTGCAGGCCCGCCGACTACGCTGACCACGAGGCTCCGGTGATGCGCTCGTATACCTCGATGTAGCGCCGCCGCGTTTCTGCCACGATCGCGGGGGGGATGACCGGCCCGGGCGGCTCGGTGTCCCATCCCGTGCCGATCGACCAGTCTCGGACGAACTGCTTGTCCAAGGAATGCTGCGGTTGCCCGGGCCGCCAGGTGGCGGCAGGCCAGAAACGCGATGAATCGGATGTGAGCGCTTCGTCTCCGAGCGTCAATTGCCCGCCGGCATCCCAGCCGAATTCGAACTTCGTGTCCGCGACGATAATGCCGTTGTCCACAGCGTGCTCCGCGGCTCTCGCGTAGAGTTCAAGGGTCAGGCTACGGAGGCGTTCTGCGGTATCCTGTCCGATTTCGCGCACCACGTCGTCAAAGGTGATGAACTCATCATGCCCGGTGTCGGAGTATTTTGTGGTCGGCGTGAAGATCGGCTCGGGTAACCGGCTTCCCGAGACCAGCCCCGGAGGCAATGCCACACCCGACACGGTGCCGAACTTCTGGTACTCACGCAGTCCAAGACCTGCGAGGTAACCGCGAGCGATGCACTCCACCGGGATCATCTGCAGTGGCGTGGCACGCATCGCCCTTGTCGTGAATTCCGGTGGCACGTCGGTAGCGGAGATCAGATGGTTTGGCACCACATCACCGAGCCTGCCGAACCACCACACCGATAGTTGCGTCAACAGCGCACCCTTATCGGGAACGGGCGTCGGGAGGACCACGTCGTACAGGGAGATTCGATCCGAGGCGACCAGCAGGATGTCGCCGTCGAGCGAATACAGGTCCCGCACCTTGCCGGCGGATATGTGTTTCACGCCGATGACCGTACCCAGCGGTCCCGCCAGCTCTGCGTCCCCCGAGCTCAACACCAGCGTCGTTCGCTGCGAGCCCGGCAGCTCTGTTGTTGAGCTCGGGAGGGCAGCGTCGGAGACGGGGATGCGCGGAGCAGCACTGGGTAGGTTGGCCGCCATGGATGCCCACGGCACCTTCCACGACCTTGTTGGGCAGCTCGATTACGCCATGTTCATCGTTACTGTCCGCGCCGGTGACCAGCTGGCTGGTTGCCTGGTCGGGTTCTGTACCCAGAGCAGCATCGATCCACCGCGCTTCCTGGTCTGTCTGTCGCGCAAGAACCGCACGTACCGGGTGGGGGGCAGCGCCGATCTGGTGGCCGTGCATTTTGTGCCGCGGCGGGCCGAGGCGCTCGCCCACGTGTTCGGCGGCCACAGCGGTGACGACGAGGACAAGTTCGCCCGCTGCGCCTGGCAGCCCGGCCTGGGTGGGCTGCCGATCCTGCAGGAATGCGGGAACTGGTTCGTCGGACGGGTGCTCGAGCGGCTCGACCTCGGTGACCACGTCGGTTTCCTGCTTGAGCCGATCGCGGCTCACCGGGAAGACGACCAGTCGCATTTCGAGTTCCACCGCGCCAAGGGCATTGCACCGGGGCATCCGGCGTGAGCGCGAATCCGGTGTCGCTTCGCCGGCTGCTGCCCGAGCCCGGGACCGTGACCGCCATCGAGGCAGTGGAGAGCCTCGCACTCGCCGATCTTGCCGCTGAGCACCGCCCGTACGTGGTGCTGAACATGGTGACCACGGCCGACGGCATGGCGACGGTCGCGCACCGCACCGCCGCCATCAGCAACGCCGCGGACCGTCAGATCTTCCACGAGCTGCGGGCGCACGTCGATGCGGTCATGGTTGGCGCAGGCACCGTGCGCATCGAGCGGTACGGGCGCCTGGTCCGCGACC
>JBGSWT010000588.1:0-1883 GCA_041751815.1 Pseudonocardiaceae bacterium | reverse complement strand
CCCGTCAGCGGTTCCGGTTCCTGGCCCGGCTGCTCGTCGCCGCCGGCTGCGAGGGCTGGGTGCTGCTGTTCGACGAGGTCGAGCTGATCGGGCGCTATACCTTGCAGCAACGGGGCCGCTCCTACGCCGAGCTGGCCCGCTGGCTGCAACCTGACGCCGACGACCCCGCGTCGCCACTCGCGACCGTGCTGGCCATGACCGACGACTTCGACGCCGCCGTGCTCACCGCGAAGAACGACCGGGAGGTGGTCCCGGCGAAGCTGCGCGCCAAGCAGTCCGGCGAATGGGACGAGATCGCTACCCGGGCCGAGACCGCCATGGGTCTGATCGAGCGCGACATGCTACTGCTCACCGCACCCGCAACCGACGAGCTCGACTACGCCTACCAGCGGCTCAAGACCCTGCACTCCGAGGCCTTCAGCTGGAACGCTCCTGACGTGACCGGTCTCGAACGGCTCGGCACCACCCGGATGCGCCAGTACGTGCGGGCCTGGATCAACGAGTGGGACCTCGTCCGGCTCGATCCTTCGTACCACCCACACACCAAGGTCGCCCCCGTCACCTTCAGCTATGCCGAGCAGCCCGACCTCGACGTCACCGACGAGCACACCGACCGCTGGCAGAGCCCCTAGACCAGACTCAACCGGCGAGCTGGCGGACCGGCGAGGTGCCTACGGCGTGTCCCGTGGATCTACTGGTTTGGCCGCGGCTTGCTGGAGCCAACCACAACAGCCACATAGATCACGTAAGTCCCACCAGGTAGGCATAGAGATTTTCTGCGGAGGTGCCACAGGTGGCAACTTGCGGCAGAAGTTGCCACCTGAGGCACCTCCGCACGCTGTGACACTGCTTCCCTGAGCTGACCCGGACAGCACATCAGCCGCACGTCTGCCATGATCCACAGGACATGTCCTAGCCTGGGCTCCCCCAGCCGCCGCCACCGGGAGTCTCGATGCGGATCCGGTCACCGCCGTGCAGTTGCCAAGTGCCCTTGCTGGGCAACTCCACCTCGGTCCCGTCCGCGCGGCGCAGGATGTTGCGCCCCACCGCGCCGGGGTGCCCGCCGCCGAGCCCCCACGGGGGGTTCTGCCGGCGTTCGGATTGCACGGTCAGCGTGCAGTCGACCAGCACCTCGATCTCGCGGATCAGGCCGTCACCGCCGGGATGCGCGCCGCTGCCGCCGGAGGAGGTCCGCAACTCGTAGCGCCACACCCGCAGTGGGTAGTCGAGCTCAACGGCCTCAGCGGGGGTGTTCTGGGTGTTGGTCATCCCGGTGTGCACCCCGGACATGCCGGATCGCTGTGGGGTGCCGCCCTCACCGCCGCCCAGCGTCTCGTAGTAGCTGAACGCCTGATCACCACCGGCACCGATGAGCAGGTTGTTCATCGTGCCCTGGCTGGCCGCCGGTACCCGCTCGGGAATCGCCTGGGCGAAGCAGCCGAGCAGGACGTCGACGATCCGCTGGCTGGTCTCGACGTTGCCGGCTGCGGTCGGCGCGGGGAACCGCGCATGCACCACAGAGCCCTCCGGTGCCCGCACGTGCAGCGACCGGTAGCAACCGGCGTTAGGCGGCGCGTCCGGATCCGTCAGCATCCGGAACACGAACATCGCCGAGGAGAGAGTCACCGCGAACACCGCGTTGAGGTTCACCGGAATCTGCGGGTCGGTGCCGTCGAAGTCAACCGTCACCTCGTCGCCCGCGATGGTCACCGCGGCGCGGATGGTGACCCCGTCACCGATCTCCAGGACGTCGGAGTGGCGGTAGCACCCGTCCGGGATCTGGCGCACCGCCGCCCGGACCCGCCGGTCGGAGTAGTCGCAGACGGCCGCCATCGCCTCATGCAACCGCACCGGCCCCATCCGGCCAGCGAGCTCGCGCAGTC
>JBGSWT010000587.1:0-2320 GCA_041751815.1 Pseudonocardiaceae bacterium | reverse complement strand
CAGGTTCTTGACCGCTCGCGTTGAATGCCAGGGAATCATCCGCTCGCGCGCAGTGTGTATCGCGCCTTCCAAGCGTAACGATCGGTGTAGCGTCGCCAGCTCGGCAGCGCTCCCCAACACGTCCGTCGCCTCCTCGATCTCACCTAACGCAACACGAGCGTTCGCGAGGTGCGTGGCGCAGAAGCCCCGAAGCCCTACGAACGTCTCGTCCAGCAGATGTAATCCGGCGGTCGCGCTCTCGGCAGCTTCCCGTGGTCTGCCACATCGGAACAGGCTGGCACTCTCCCCAGCGGCCAAGGTACCCTCGCCATAGAAATACACGGGCGACTGAGGTGCCCCCGGCGGTCCGGCCGACAGGGTGTGTTTTGCCTGGTCGAGCGTCGACGCGCACGCCTTGTACCCACCGGTCAACGCATGGCCTGCGGCGAGCTTCTCCAGGACACGCGCATGGAGCGGGTGGTTATCGCTTCCGGACACCAGGCGATGTGCTGCGGATGCCGCGTCGAGCACGACGTGCGGCTTACCCCCTCGACAGACGCGAAATACGCGATGTTGCACAGCGCGTACGCGGCCATTTCCGGATCTCCGGCTTCCTGTGCGGCTGCGCGCGCCACTTCGCAGTGGCGCTGGGCGAGCGCCGCATCGCCTCTGTCGAACGCGTAAAACGACAACGAAATGGACACGTCGGCGTACGCGGTGAGCAGCCGCGAGCGCAGCGAAGCCGGACACGCCGAAAACAGATCGACGATCATGTCGCGGTGAGCCAGCGCAGTACGCTGCACCGCCGACGGCCCCAGGGCGTCCGCCTGACGCTTGACGCACTCCCACGTCTTCTCGAGGATCCCGATGACCCGAGCGTCCAGACGTCTCCCCCCGACTGCCCGCGTCGCGCGCTCCTGCTCCTCGGGCTCCCAGATCGGCATGGGCAGTCCCGCGGCTACGCCCAACAAGCGCAACAACCGCATCAGTGTCCGCCGGTCCACCGCACCCGCGAGCCTCAGGAGTTCGCTCATGAGGGCTCTCGCCTGGGGATCGCCCGCCTCGGGATCGCCGTGCCAGGCCGGTGCCGCCCCCTCGTCCACGCCGTCCGGCGCGAGCGCGGCGACCTCGGCTTGCAGCTCCACGATCTCGGTCTGTGCTCGCGCACGTCGAGCCTCCTGCTCTTGCGCTTCGGATGCGCGCTCAGCCGCACACAGTTGGGCGAACGCCGTCAGCAGCGCACCCCCGGCGTGGCAGTGATCATCGGCGGTTCTCCAGAACGTCGCATCAGCAGTGCGCAGCCCTGCCTCGATTTTCGACACCGTGGTGCGATCGCGCAACACCAGCGGCGCGAGCTCCTGCTGCGACAGGCCTGCTGCGCGCCGGCGGGCGGCCAACTGCCGTCCGAGCACCGCTCGCAGCTGGGCGACGTCACTCCCCACGACGACCACTCCCCGCCATATTCTTCACCGTTAGCTTGGCCGTCTCCACGCTAGCGGAAGTGCCTACTGCGGTGAAAATCGCATGCACGGACTGGTGCACGCCGGTCGCGATCTGCCACAGTCCTCATGGTCTCAGGGTCGGGATTCACCGCGGCGCATGAACGCGGAAGGTCAGCGCGAGAACCGAACTGGAAAACCAGCCGGACGGTCGTGTCGATGGCACGGTGCTGAAGAACTGCAGGAGATCAGCTGCGCAGCAGCAGGTTCCGGTCTCGTAAAGCCAGCCGGAGCAGGGTCAGCGCGCTGGCCGACAACCGTGGGTCGAGGCGGTCGATCGCCTCTTCGGTGAACGGTAGGTCGGTTCTGCCGGCCCCGCCGACTACCCGACCCTCGTCGTTGGTCCGCACCAGCCCGGCGAACAACCGGTCGAACACCTCGTCATCGATGACGGCCACGGTGAGTTGGGCCGCGCCCAGCTCCAGCGGTTCGAGCACCAGACCGTAATGCCAGATCCGGAACCGCCCCTCGGCCCGCGCCCGCTCGAACGAACCGAACGGCTCCTGCTCGGCATAGTCGATCGACCGGGAACCGCACCCGTCGTGCTCGGGGTTGCCCAGGAGCTCCTCGGAGAACTCACGCATGATGTTGCGCCACAGGGAGAAGTCGTTGTGCACGTCGGCTGGAGCCACCGAGGACGGCTGGAACTCCCCAGCCGGCATCACATGGCACAGTCCACCCCCGTCGGCCACCTTTCCGCCGTCCCGATCGTGCAGCACGAACCGGTGCTCACCGGACCGGCAACGCCGGACGGTCAAGGTGCTGATACCCGGAGACATCAGCAGCTGTTCGGGATCGAACGGGTCACCGATCGCCCCTCGGAGCGGCAACGCGTTCGGATC
>JBGSWT010000586.1:0-18173 GCA_041751815.1 Pseudonocardiaceae bacterium | reverse complement strand
AACTGCAGCTGCCCTCCGACCGGCCCCGCCCGGTGGTGGCGTCCTACCGCGGTGGTCTGGTCGAGGTGGCGCTGGACGCGGCGTTGCATCAGGGGTTGGTAGGCCTGGCCCGCCAGGGCGGGACCAGCCTGTTCATGGTGTTGCAGGCCGGGTTGGCGGCGTTGCTGTCGCGGCTGGGCGCGGGCAGCGACATTGCGATAGGTAGCCCGATCGCCGGGCGCACCGACCAAGCGCTTGATGATCTGGTCGGGTTTTTCGTCAACACCCTGGTGTTGCGCACCGACACCTCCGGGAATCCCAGCTTCGGACAGTTGCTGGCTCGTGTGCGGGAGACCGCGCTGGGTGCCTACGCCCACCAGGACGTGCCGTTCGAGTATCTCGTCGAGGCGCTCAACCCGGCCCGGTCGCTGTCTCGTCACCCGCTGTTCCAGGTCTTGCTGGTGTTGCAGAACGCCCCTGAGGTGGACTTCGAGCTAACCGGGCTGGACACCGGCGAGGTGCCGGTGTCGACTGGCATCGCCAAGTTCGACCTGAACGTCGCCCTGTCCGAGCGGCGCGGCCCAGACGGGGCTCCGCAGGGTATCGACGGGGTGGTGGAGTACGCCAGCGATCTGTTCGACCCGGCCACGGTCGAGGCGATCGTGGCGCGCTGGGTGCGGTTGCTGGAGGCGGTGGTCGCTGATCCGGACCGCCCGATTAGTGGGATTGACATCCTGACCGTGGCGGAGCGCCGGCGGTTGTTGGTCGAGTGCAACGACACCGCTGTCGAGATGTCTCCGGCGTGTCTGCCGCAGATGTTCCAGACCTGGGTTCAGGCCACTCCCGACGCGGTCGCGGTGGTGTTCGAGGGCACCACGTTGTCCTACGCGCAGCTCAACGCGAGGGCGAATCAGCTCGCTCACGTGTTGATCGGCCGGGGGGTGGGCCCGGAGCGGATTGTGGCGTTGGCCCTGCCCCGGGGCACTGACCTGGTCGTCGCCATTGTGGCGGTACTCAAGACCGGCGCCGCCTACCTACCGCTGGATCCCGGCTACCCCGTCGCGCGGATCGGGTTCATGCTCGATGATGCGCAACCGATGCTGCTGCTGACCGACACATACACCGACAACAATCTCTCGAACATCGGTGTGACCGCCCGGCTGGTGATCGACGACGCCAACACCGTCGAGGTGGTGGGCGGCCACCCGGACAGCGACCCCACCGACACCGACCGTGCCACGCCCCTCACCCCCCAGCATCCGGCGTATGTGATCTACACGTCGGGCTCCACCGGCCAACCCAAAGGCGTGGTGATGCCTGCTGGCGGGTTGGTGAACCTGTTGCTGTGGCATCACCGTGTCCTCGGGGGTGGTTCCGGGACCAGGACCGCGCAGTTCACGGCGATCAGTTTCGATGTGTCGGCGCAGGAGATTCTGTCCACGCTGGCTTTTGGTCAGACGTTGGTGGTTCCCACCGACGAGGTTAGGCGCGACGCGCAACAGTTGGTGGATTGGCTGGATCGCCATCAGGTGGAGGAGCTGTTCGCGCCGAACCTGGTGATCGAGGCGTTGGCTCAGGCCGCTGCCGAACAAGGATGTGATCTTGCGTGCCTGCGGGATATCGCCCAAGCCGGTGAGGCGTTGACGTTGGGCCGTCAGGTCGAACAGTTGTATCGCCGCCGGCCTGGTCGGCGGTTGCACAATCACTACGGTCCGGCCGAGACCCATGTAGCCAGCGCATACACCCTGCCCGTGCACGCCGAGGACTGGCCGCTGCGGCCACCGATCGGTCGGCCGATCACGAACACCCGGGTGTATGTGCTGGATGCTGGCCTGCAGCCGGTGGCTGTCGGTGTAGTGGGTGAGTTGCACATTGCTGGAAAGGGGTTGGCGCGAGGTTATCTGCGCCGAGCGGGGTTGACCGCGCAGCGGTTCGTGGCCGATCCCTACGGCCCGGCGGGGACTCGCATGTACCGGACCGGGGACCTGGTCCGTTGGCGCCCGGACGGGGAGTTGGAGTTCCTCGGCCGGGCAGATGATCAGGTCAAGATCCGAGGGTTCCGGGTGGAGCTCGGTGAGATCGAGACCGTACTGGCGGCGCATCCCGAGGTTGAGCAGGCCGTTGTGGTCGCGCGGGAGGACCGGCCCGGAGACAAGAGGTTGATCGGCTACGTCGTGGCCGTCGGCGGCGGTTGCCGGCCGGAGGTGTTGCGGGAGTTTCTGCGTGAGCGGCTGCCGGATTACATGGTGCCGGCGGCGGTGGTGGTGTTGGGCGTGTTGCCGTTGACACCGAACGGGAAGCTGGATCGTCGGGCGCTGCCTGCACCCGAGTACGGGTCCGCTGGTGTCGGGCGGGCGCCCCGGACTCCGCAGGAACAGCTACTCGTCGAGTTGTTCGTCGAGGTGCTGGGTGTGGGCGGGGTCGGGGTCGACGACGACTTCTTCGACTTGGGTGGGCATTCGTTGTTGGCGACCCGGCTGGTGGCCCGGATCCGGGTGACCTTGGGTGTGGAGCTGCGGCTGCGTGTTCTGTTCGAGACCCCGACCGTGGCCGGGTTGGCCGCGCGTCTGGACGACGCCGGGCCGGGCCGGTTGGCGCTGACACCTTATGCGCGTCGTCCTGATGTGGTGGCGTTGTCGTTCGCGCAGCGCCGGTTGTGGTTTTTGCACCAGATGGACGGCCCGAGCGCCACCTACCACATGCCGTTGGCGTTGCGCCTGCGCGGAGCGCTGGACCGGGAGGCGTTGCGGGCTGCGCTCGGTGACGTCCTGGCCCGTCACGAAAGCTTGCGCACGGTCTTCCCGCAGGTCGACGGCACACCGCGCCAGGAGGTTCTCGACGCCCGGGTGGCCTGCTCGCCGATGCCGGTGACCGAGACGACTGAGACGGAACTGCCCGAGGTGTTGGCTCGTGCGGCTCAGCGCGGATTCGACTTGGCCAGTCAGGTGCCGGTGCGGGCGGAGCTGTTCGTGCTGGCACCGGATGAGCACGTGTTGCTGGTCGTGGTGCATCACATCGCCGGTGACGGCTGGTCGATGGGCCCGTTGTCGGCGGATTTGGCTGCCGCTTACACCGCCCGCTGTCGGGGTGTGGCGCCGGGGTGGGCGCCGTTGGCGGTGCAGTACGCCGACTACACGTTGTGGCAGCACCAACTACTCGGCGACCACACCGATCCGGACAGCCTGTTCGCCGCTCAGCTGGGCTATTGGACCGAGGCGCTGGCGGGGTTGCCCGAACAGTTGGTGTTGCCCGCTGATCGGGCACGCCCGCCGGTGGCGTCCTACCGCGGCGGTGTGGTCGAGGTGGGCTTGGATGCGGTGTTGCACCGAGGCTTGACCAGCCTGGCTCGTCGGGGTGGGGCGAGTGTGTTCATGGTGTTGCAGGCTGGGTTGGCGGCGTTGTTGTCCCGGCTTGGGGCGGGCAGCGACATCCCGTTGGGTAGCCCGATCGCCGGGCGCACCGACCAAGCGCTTGACGATTTGGTCGGGTTCTTCGTCAACACCCTGGTGTTGCGCACCGACACGTCGGGGAATCCGACGTTCACCGAGCTGCTGGCCCGGGTCCGGGAGACCGCGCTGGGTGCCTACGGGAATCAGGATGTGCCGTTCGAGTACTTGGTAGAGGCGCTCAACCCGGCCCGGTCGCTGGCCCACCATCCGCTGTTCCAGGTCATGCTGGCGCTCAACAATGCTCCTGAGGCCAGTTTCGAGCTACCCGGGTTGGACACCAGTTTCGTGGCGGCGCCGACCGGTACCGCCAGAGTTGATCTGTCGGTCAGCCTGTCCGAACAACGCGGCCCAGACGGCGGCCCCGAGGGCATCAGTGGGGGGGTGGAGTACTCCAGCGATCTGTTCGACCCGGCCACGGTCGAGGCGATCATGGCGCGCTGGGTGTGGTTGCTCGAGGCGGTGGTTGCTGACCCGGACCGCCCGATCAGCCGGATCGACATCGTGTCTCCCGACGAGCGTCGGCGGTTGTTGCTCGACTACAACGACACCACCCACCCGGTCCCTGCCACGAGCCTGCCGGAGTTGTTCCAAACCCAGGTCCACGCCACCCCCGACGCGGTCGCGATGACCTTCGGCGACACCACGCTGACCTACCACCAGCTCAACGCCAAGGCGAACCAGCTCGCGCACGCGCTGATCGGCCGGGGGGTTGGCCCCGAGCAGTTCGTGGCTTTGGCCCTGTCCCGTTCACCGGAGCTGATTGTTGCCATTGTGGCGGTGCTCAAGGCGGGGGCGGCTTATCTGCCGCTGGATCCGGATTATCCCGCCGCGCGGATCGGGTTCATGCTCGATGACGCGCAACCGGTGCTGCTGCTGACCGACACCCACACCGACAACAATCTCTCGGACATCGGTGTGACCGCCCGACTGGTGCTGGACGACCCCGACACGGCGGCGGTGGTGGGCGGTTGCGCGGACACCGATCCCACCGACACCGACCGCACTGCCGTGTTGCGGTGTGAGCACCCGGCGTATGTGATCTACACCTCCGGCTCCACCGGCCGCCCCAAAGGCGTTGTGGTGGGTCATGGCGGTATCGCTAGTCTCGCGGCGGCAGAGGTTGAACGGTTCGATGTCGGGGCCGATAGTCGGGTGCTGCAGTTCGCTTCACCCAGCTTCGACGTGTCGTTCTGGGAGCTGTGCATGGCCCTGTTGTCGGGGGCGGTGCTGGTGGTTGCCTCTTCGGAGCAGTTGTTGCCGGGGCCGGCGCTGTGCGCGCTTGTCGAGCGGCAGCGGGTGACGCATGTGACGTTGCCGCCGTCGGTGCTGGCGGTACTGCCCGTTGACGGTCTGTCGCCTGAGGTGACGGTGGTCGCCGCGAGCGAGGTGTGTCCGCCGGGGCTGGTGGCCATCTGGTCGACGGGTCGGCGGATGTTCAACGCCTACGGTCCCACTGAGACCACCGTGTGCGCCACGGTGAGCGACCCGCTCTCGGCTGCGACGCGGATGCCTCCGCCGATCGGGCGGCCGATCGCGGACAAACGGTTGTACGTGCTTGATGCTGGCCTGCGGCTGGTGCCTCCGGGGGTGGCGGGGGAGTTGTACATCGCCGGGTCGGGGTTGGCGCGGGGTTATCTACACCGGCCGGGTTTGACCGCGCAGCGGTTCGTGGCGTGCCCGTTTGGTGCGGCGGGTGGGCGGATGTACCGCACCGGGGATGTGGTCCGGTGGCGGGCTGACAGGGAGTTGGAGTTCCTCGGCCGCGCGGATGAGCAGATCAAGCTCCGCGGGTTCCGGATCGAGCCGGGTGAGATCGAGACCGTCCTCGCAACGCATGCCGACGTCGCACAGACAGTGGTCGTCGCCCGTCACGATCAGACCGGGGACCAACGGCTCGTCGCTTATGCGGTGCCCGCTACGGATACCGCGTGTTCACCGGAGCGGCTGCGGGAGTTTCTGCGTGAGCGGTTGCTGGATTACATGGTGCCGGCCGCGGTGGTGGTGCTCGATGCGCTGCCGTTGACGCCGAACGGGAAGCTGGACCGCTGCGCGTTGCCCGCCCCCGAGCTCGGCTCGGCCGGTAGCGGTCGAGCACCCAGAACTCCCCAGGAACAGCTACTCGTCGAGTTGTTCGTCGAGTTGCTGGGCGTGGGCGGGGTCGGTGTGGAGGATGACTTCTTCGACCTGGGTGGGCATTCGCTGTTGGCGACCCGGCTGATCGCCCGGATCCGCGCCACCCTCGGTGTCGAGGTGGAACTTCGCGCCCTGTTCGAAACCCCCACCGTGGCCGGTATCGCCGCGCGCCTGGATGAGGCCGGCCCAGCCAGGCTGGCCTTGACGCCCTATGAACGTCCAGATGCGTTGCCGTTGTCGTTCGCGCAACGCCGGCTGTGGTTCCTGCACCAAATGGAAGGCCCCAATCCCACCTACAACATCCCGCTCGCGTTACGGCTGTCCGGTGAGCTGGACCACCAAGCATTGCAATCCGCCCTCGCTGATGTCGTGGGGCGCCACGAAACCCTGCGCACGATTTTCCCCGACATGGCGGGTGTGCCCAGCCAGCTGGTCTTGGACAGGCCCGAGGCCTGCCCGACGCTGCGCGTCACCGAGACGATGGAGGCGGAACTGCCTGAGGTGGTGGTTGCTGCCGCCAGGTACGGGTTCGACCTTAAGACCGAGCCCCCGTTACGTGCAGAGCTGTTCGTGCTGGGACCGGAGGAGCATGTGCTGCTGCTCCTGGTGCATCACATCGCCGGTGACGGCTGGTCGATGGGCCCTCTGGCGCAGGATTTGGCCGTCGCCTACACAGCCCGCTGCCGGGGCCAGGTGCCGGGCTGGGCGCCGTTGCCGGTGCAGTACGCCGACTACACATTGTGGCAGCGGCAGCTGCTGGGTGACCACACCGACGCGGACAGCCTGTTCGCCGAGCAGGTCTCCTACTGGACCAATACGCTGGCGGGACTACCCGAACAGTTGGTGCTGCCCGCCGACCGGCCGCGTCCGGCGGTGGCGTCCTACCGTGGCGAGTACCTGACTGTTCGGCTAGAGGCGGCATTGCACCGGGGATTGCGTGAGCTGGCCCGCCGAGGCGAGGCTAGCCTGTTCATGGTCTTGCAAGCCGGCCTGGCCGCGCTGCTGAGCAGGCTGGGCGCGGGCAGCGATATCGCGGTAGGTAGCCCGATCGCGGGGCGTACCGATCAGGCGTTGGATGACCTGGTCGGATTTTTCGTCAACGCACTGGTGTTGCGCACCGACACCTCTGGTGACCCCACCTTCGCGCAGCTGCTGGCCCGGGTGCGGGAGACCGCGCTGGCGGCCTACGCCCACCAGGACGTGCCGTTCGAGCACCTCGTCGAGGTCCTCAACCCGACCCGGTCGTTGGCGCATCATCCATTGTTCCAGATCATGCTGGCGTTGCAGAACGCCGCCGAAGCCCACTTTGAACTGCCTGGGCTGCGGGTGTCCGAGGTGGCGGCACCGACCGGGACCGCCAAGTTGGATCTGGGTTTCAGTCTTAGTGAGCGGCGCAATGCGAATGGTGCTCCGGAGGGCATCGACGGGGTCATCGAGTACTCCAGTGATCTGTTCGACGCGAGCACGGTCGAGGCGCTCTCTGCGCGGTGGGTGCGGCTGTTGGAGGCCGTGGTCGCCGACTCGGACCGCCCACTGAGCCGGATCGACATCCTGTCCGGTGAAGAACGTGACCGGTTGTTGGTGGACTACAACAACACCGCCCGCCCAGTGTCGCGGGCTTGTTTGCCGGTGTTGTTCCAGACTCAGGTGCAGGCGGGCCCTGACGCGGTCGCTGTGGTGTTCGGTGATATCACGTTCACCTACGCGCAGCTCAACGCGCACGCGAATCGGCTCGCGCGCGCGTTGATCGCTCGGGGGGTGGGTCCTGAGCAGATCGTGGCGTTGGCGCTGCCCCGTTCACCCGAGCTGGTGGTAGCGATTCTGGCGGTGCTCAAAGCGGGCGCGGGTTATCTGCCGCTGGATCCGGACTATCCGGCCGCGCGGATCGCGTTCATGCTCCACGACACACGACCGGTGTTGCTGCTGACCAGTTCACAGACGACGGGGTGTGTCCCCGATGACGGTGCCACACCGCGGTTGGTGATCGACGATCCCGACACTGCGGCGGAGCTGGGCAAATACCCCGACACCGATCCCACCGACCCCGACCGCCTGCTGCCCCAGCATCCGGCGTATGTGATCTACACCTCCGGCTCCACCGGGCAACCCAAAGGTGTGGTGGTCTGCCATGCCGGTGTTCCCAACCTGGCCGCGGCACAGATCGAACGATTCACCATCGATGCGCACAGTCGGGTGCTGCAGTTCGCCTCATCCAGCTTCGACGCCGCGGTCTCGGAACTGTGGATGACCCTATTGTCCGGCGCGACGCTGATCCTCGCCCCCACAGCACGGCTGCTACCCGGAACACCACTGACCACGCTGGTCGACGAGGCGCGGGTGACCCATGTGACGTTGCCGCCGTCGGCGCTGGCGGTGCTGCCCACCCAGGACGGTTTACCGCCGTCGGTGACGTTAATCGTGGCAGGTGAGGCGTGCCCGGCAGATCTGGTCGCGGCGTGGTCGCGGGGCCGGCGGATGATCAACGCCTACGGTCCCACCGAGACCACCGTGTGCGCCACGATGAGCTCCCCATTGTCAGCCGCGACGCGGACGCCCACGCCGATCGGCCGGCCGATCGCCAACACCCGGGTGTATGTGCTGGATGCTGGTTTGCGGCCGGTGCCTGTCGGGGTGGCGGGCGAGCTCTACATCACTGGGGCGGGGTTGGCGCGCGGCTATTTGCGTCGGCCCGGTATGACCGCGCAACGGTTCGTGGCGTGTCCGTTCGGTGCGTCGGGTGGGCGGATGTACCGGAGCGGGGATCTGGTCCGTTGGCGCGGCGACGGGAACTTGGAGTTCGTCGGCCGGGTCGATGATCAGGTCAAGGTCCGTGGGTACCGGATCGAGCCGGGGGAGATCGAAACGGTACTCGCCGCACATCCCGGCGTCACCCAGGCCGCGGTGATCTCCCGTCAAGACCGACCCGATGACGAACGGCTGGTCGCCTACATCGTGGCTACCGGCGGCGACGGCCCGACCCGTAACGAACCCGGGGAACAAGACCACGTCGGTGAGTGGCGGCAGCTGTATGAGTCACTGCACGCCACGTCGAACGGCACAGCATTCGGCCACGACTTCGCCGGGTGGAACAGCAGCTATGACAGTCAACCGATCCCCCTGGTGCAGATGCGTGAATGGCGCGAGCAGACCGTCGCGCGGATCCGGTCCCTGCAGCCCCGACGGGTATTGGAAATCGGGGTTGGCACCGGGTTGCTGCTTTCCCAACTCGCACCCCAGTGTGAAACCTATTGGGCCACCGACTTCTCCGCCCCATCGATCGACACCCTTTCCGGTCATCTCGAGCAGAATCCCGAACTGGCCGACCGGGTGGTGCTACGCGCCCAACCCGCCCACGACACCAGCGGGCTGCCGGTCGGGTTGTTCGACACCGTGATCATCAACTCCGTCGTCCAGTACTTCCCCAGCGGGGACTACCTGGTCGAGGTACTCGACCGGGTACTGCGTCTGGTCGAACCCGGTGGGGCGGTGTTCATCGGCGACGTCCGAAACCTGCGGCTGCTGCGCTGCCTGGCCACCGCCGTGGCGCTGCACCAAGCCGATGCCTCGACCGAGCCGGCGACGCTACGCCGAGCAGTCGAGCACGCGGTAGCAGCGGAAAAAGAACTGCTGGTCGACCCAGAATTCTTCACCGCCCTGCACGACCGCGTCGCCGACATCGGCGGGGTGGACATCCGGCTCAAACGCGGCCAATACCACAACGAACTGACCCGCTACCGCTACGACGTTACCCTGTACAAACACCCGGTCACGCCGACACCGCGCAGCGAAGTGACCCGGCTGGGCTGGGGTCACCAGATCAGCGCCCTACCAGCGTTAACCGACTATCTCATCGTCCAGCGTCCGGACGTGGTGCGCGTCACCAACGTGCCCAACAAACGCATCGCGCACGAAGCCGCCGCCGGGCGAGCGCTCCAAGCCGGCCACCTACTCAACCAACCCCCTGACGGGTTCGACGCCATCGACCCAGAGACGTTGCACGAACTGGGCCAGCGGTGCGGTTACTGGGTCGGCGTCACCTGGTCTGCCACCGTTCCCGATGCTGTGGACGCCGTGTTCGCACGCCCAGCCCAGACTCAGTCAGCTGTTCGGGCCGAACTGTACTCACCAGAGAGCAGCGCTCACACGCCGCTGTCGTCGTTGACGAACACTCCGACCGCGGCGCGTGGCACGGGCGCGCTGATCGGCGCGCTACGCGACTACCTGCGTCAACGGCTGCCCGAGTACATGGTCCCGGCCGCGTTAGTGGTACTCGACGCGCTGCCGTTGACACCCAACGGCAAACTCGACCGCACCGCGCTGCCCGTACCCGAGTTCGACCAGGCCGGCACCGGATCGGGACCCAGAACACCACAAGAGCAGCAGCTCGCCGAGCTGTTCGCCGAGATGCTGGGCCTACCCGGAGTCGGCGTCGACGACGACTTCTTCGACTTGGGTGGGCACTCGCTGCTCGCCACCCGTTTGATCGCCCGGATACGCGCGAGCTTCGGCGTCGAGCTCGAGCTACGGAACCTGTTCGAAACCCCCACCGTGGCCGGGCTGGTCGCGCGGCTGGACAACGCCGGACCGGCCAGGCTCGCACTGACCCGATACGAGCGTCCCGATCCGTTGCCGTTATCTTTCGCGCAACGCCGGCTGTGGTTTCTCCACCAGATGGACGGCCCCAGCGCCACCTACCACATGCCATTGGCGCTTCGGCTACGCGGAACGCTGGACCGTTCAGTTCTGCACGCCGCGCTCGGGGATGTGGTTGCCCGACACGAAACTCTGCGCACGGTCTTCCTCCAGATCGACGGCGTGCCCTACCAGCAAGTCCTCGATCCCCAGACCGCCCGCCCCCGGTTGGCGATCACCCACATCAGCGAGACCGAGCTGTCGGAGGCGTTGGCCGTTGCAGCCCGCCGCGGGTTTGACCTCGCCAACGAGCCACCGATGCGAGCCGAGCTGTTCACGCTCGCGCCCAATGAGCATGTGCTGCTGATATTGGTGCACCACATCGCCGGTGATGGCTGGTCAATGGGCCCGCTGTCGGTCGACTTAGCCGCCGCCTATACGGCACGCTGCCAGGGCCACGCGCCGGGATGGGCGCCGTTGGCGGTGCACTACGCCGACTACACGCTCTGGCAACACCAGTTGCTCGGCGACCACACCGACCCGCACAGCCTGTTCGCCACCCAACTGGCCTACTGGACCAGGGCGCTGACCGGGCTGCCGGAACAATTGCAACTACCCACTGACCGGTCCCGTCCGTCGGCGGCATCCTACCGAGGTGGCCTGGTCGAGGTGGCCTTGGACGCCGAGTTGCACCAGGGATTGCGTGAGCTGGCCCGCCGCGGCGAGGCGAGTGTGTTCATGGTCTTGCAAGCCGGGCTGGCCGCGCTGCTGTCCCGGCTGGGCGCGGGCAACGACATTCCCTTGGGCAGCCCCATCGCCGGGCGCACCGACCAGGCATTGGACGACCTGGTCGGGTTCTTCGCCAACACTCTGGTGCTGCGCACCGACACCTCGGGCGATCCCACCTTCACGCAATTACTCGCACGGGTCCGGGAAACCGCGCTGGGCGCCTACGCCCACCAAGACGTGCCATTCGAATACCTCGTCGAGGTTCTCAACCCCACCCGCTCGCTGGCGCACCACCCACTGTTCCAAATCATGCTCGCGTTACAAAACGCTCCCGAAGCCAATTTCGAACTACCCGGACTGGACACCAGCCTCGTGTCAGCACCGACCGCCACCTCCAGGGTCGACCTGTCCATCAGCCTGTCCGAACAACGTGGCCCAGACGGCAGCCCCGAAGGCATCGTCGGGGTCATCGAATACGCCAGCGATCTGTTCAACCCCGCCACCGTAGAAACGCTCCTCGCGCGCTGGACACGCCTACTCCACGCCGCAGTCACCGATCCCGACCTGCCGGTCAGCCGGATCGACATCCTCACCATCGAAGAACGCCACCGGCTGCTGGTCGACTACAACAACACCGCTGTCCCGATCCCCTCCGCCGGCTTGCCAGCGTTGTTCGAGACCCAGGTGCACGCCACACCCCAGGCGGTCGCAGTGGTGTTCGGCGACGTCACGCTCACCTACGCGCAGCTCAACGTCAAAGCCAACCAGCTCGCCCACGCACTGACCGCCCGCAGCGTAGGCCCCGAGCAGATCGTCACGTTGGCCCTGCCCCGCTCACCCGAACTAGTGGTCGCAATCCTGGCGGTACTCAAGACAGGAGCCGCCTACCTGCCGCTGGACCCTGACTACCCGGCAGCGCGGATCAGCTTCATGTTCCACGACGCACGACCAGCGCTGCTGCTGACCAACACCCAGACCGAAGGCGATCTGTCTGACACCGGTCTGACCGCCCGGCTGGTGCTGGACGACCCCGAGACCGTGGCGGTGCTGGGCGGTTGCGCGGACACCGACCCCACCGACGCCGACCGCACCACCCCCCTCACCCCTGCCCATCCGGCGTACGTGATCTACACCTCAGGCTCCACCGGCCAACCCAAAGGTGTCGTGGTGCCGCATGCCGGAATCGTCAACCGACTGCTGTGGATGCAAGCGACATATCAGCTCGACGCTGACGACCGCGTGCTGCAGAAGACGCCGTCGAGCTTTGACGTGTCGGTCTGGGAGTTTTTCTGGCCGTTGGTTGTCGGCGCCACGCTGGTATTGGCCAAACCAGAAGGACACAAGGATCCCGCTTACCTCGCCCAGTTGATTCAGCGGGAAGCCGTGACGACGCTGCACTTCGTCCCTTCGATGTTGACGGTTTTCCTGCGTTCCACCGACGTCGCGGCGTGCCCAACCCTGCGACGGGTGATCTGCAGCGGCGAGGCGCTGCAGACAACGCTCGCTGAGCGATTCCGGTCGGTGTCCGATGCGGACTTGCACAACCTGTACGGGCCCACCGAGGCGTCGGTTGATGTCACCAGCTGGTGCTCCGGTCCCCAGGACCGTTTTCCCACAGTGCCGATCGGTCGTCCGGTGTGGAACACCCGGCTGTATGTGCTGGGCACCGCGCTGCAACCGGTCCCGTCCGGTGTCGCCGGTGAACTGTACCTGGCCGGTGTCCAGCTCGCGCGGGGCTACCTGCGGCGAGGATCGTTGACCGCGGAACGCTTCGTGGCGGATCCGTTCGGCCCGGCCGGCTCCCGCATGTACCGCACCGGCGACCTGGTGCGATGGTCGGCCGACGGTGTCCTAGAGTACCTGAATCGCACCGACAGCCAGGTCAAGATCCGCGGTTTCCGTATCGAGCCAGGCGAGATCCAAACGGTGCTCGCCGGGCATCCCGACGTCGCCCAGGCCGCGGTCATCGCCCGCGAAGATCGGCCCGACGACAAACGGCTGACCGCCTACGTCGTGCCCGCCAGCGACGGCTGCCGAATCGACATGCTGCGCGAGTATCTGCATCAACGCCTACCCGACTACATGGTCCCCGCCGCGATCGTCGTGCTCGACGCGTTGCCGTTGACGCCCAACGGCAAATTGGACCGCGACGCGCTACCCGCCCCCGAGTTCAGCTCGGCCGGCACCGGGCGGGCGCCCAGAACACCGCAAGAACAACTGCTGTGCGAGCTGTTCGCCGAAGTGCTGGATCTGACCCAGGTCGGCGTCGACGACGACTTCTTCGACCTTGGCGGACACTCGCTGCTCGCCAATCGACTGGTCGCTCGGGTACGCGCCACATTCGGTGTCGAGCTGGGGCTTCGTAGCCTGTTCGAAGCCCCGACCGTGGCCGGGCTTGCCGCACGCCTGGACATGGACGACCCCCTGGACGCGCTCGAGGTGATACTGCCCTTCAGGACCCAGGGCCGCCGCTTGCCGCTGTTCTGCTTCCACCCCGGCGGAGGGATCAGTTGGTCTTACTGCGGGCTGATGAAACATCTCGGCCCGGACTATCCGATCTATGGAGTGCAGGCGCGTAGCCTCGCCCGGCCAGAACCACGCCCGACCTCCATCGAGCAAATGGCAGCCGATTACGCCGATCAGATACGCAAGGTCCAACCGAGCGGGCCGTACAGTCTTCTCGGCTGGTCCTTCGGCGGCATCGTCGCCCACGCCGTGGCTACCGAGCTCCAACAGCGCGGCGAACCGATCGCCCTTCTCACGGTACTCGACACCTACCCGGCTTGCGGACTGTACTCGCGTGAGGATTCACCAGTACTCGACGAACGAGGCATTATTGCCGTGATGCTCGGCGTGGACGCGCAAAACTTGGCCGGCGAACCGTTACCGTTCGCCAAAGCGGTGGAGATTATCCGCGGCCACGGCGGTGCGATGGCGGAGCTCGAGGAGCAGTATCTCTTGGCCGTGCTCCAGGTCTGGATCAACAATTATCATATCGCGGTCGACTTCACCCCAGATCTTTTCTCTGGGGATCTGCTGTTGTTCGCCTCGACAATCAATCAACCTCCGGGCGCACCCACACCCGAGGCATGGAGGCCGTATGTCGACGGTAAGATCGAAACATATGACATCGTCAGCAGTCACCAACTGATGATACAGCCAGGATCGCTGGCCCAGATCGGGCCGATCCTTGCGGCAAAGCTCCAAGAAATCGCTGATAACGCATCATCATGTCACCAGAAGGGCTGAACCATGACGAACCCTTTCGAAGATCCCGACGGCACCTATCTCGCGCTGATCAATGACGAGAGCCAGTATTCCCTGTGGCCGGCTTTCGTCGACGTGCCGGCCGGTTGGACAATCGTCCATCCTCAAGACACCCGCCAGGCCTGCCTGGACTACATCAACCAGCACTGGACCGACATGCGACCCCAAAGCCTCATCGACGCCATGGACGGCAAGCCTTAGGACGGGGAAGCGACATGTCCAGCACAACCGAACCACCCGAAGCCCTCGACGACGTCAGCGGCGCCGACGAGATTATCCGCGCCTTATCGACGCCGGAATATCGCCAAGACCCCTACCCGCTGTACGCCCGGATGCGCCGCGAGCACCCGGTCTACCGCAGCTCACAAGGGACCTGGTACCTCACCCGCCACGCCGACGTCGACATCGCCCTGCACGATCTGCGGCTCTCCAGCGACCGGGAACGGATGGCGCGCGCGGTCGGGGCCCGCGATGAAGGCTTGAGCAGGCTCATGCGACGGCTGGGCCGGGTGATGACGAACACCGACCCACCCGATCACGCCCGACTGCGCAAACTGGTCAACAAGGCATTCACCCCCCGGCGGGTCCAAGGCCTTCGCCCGCGGATCCAGGCGATCGTCGACGAACTCCTCGACGCTGCCATCGCGGCCGGACCGACCACGGACCTCATCGCGGCGCTCGCGTCCCCCCTGCCCGCCACGGTGATCTGCGAGCTGCTCGGCATCCCGCGGCACGACAGAGAGCGCGTCATAGCCTGGTTCGACCAGTTGGCAGGCTCGATGACGGAGGACGGCTTCGAGCGCGCCGAACTCATGGTGGAACAGTTCGAGAACTACCTGGCCGACCTCATCCGCAGACGGCGCGCTGACCCGGCCGACGACCTGATCAGCGCGCTGGTCTCGGCGCAGGAACGCGGCGACCAGCTCTCCGACGAGGAGCTGCTGTCGACCTGCTTCGTGCTGCTCACCGCTGGCGACCAGACGACCACCAACCTGATCGGCAACGGCACACTCGCGCTGCTACGCCACCCCGACCAGCTGCGCCGGCTGCAACAGGACCCAACGCTGATCGGGCTAGCGATCGACGAGCTGGTGCGCTACGACACCCCATCCCAGGTCTTCCTCCGCGTCGTCGCGGAAGCGATCAAGTTCGGCGGGCAGACGCTGGCTGAGGGCGACCTGGTGTACCTCGTACTCGCCGCGACGAACCGTGACCCAGACCGCTTCGCTGACCCGGACCAGCTCGACCTGGGCCGCACCGACAACCGGCATCTGAGCTTCGGCAACGGACCGCACTTCTGTCTGGGCGCGCCGCTGGCCCGCCTGCAAGGCGAGGTCGCGATCGGCACGCTCGTGCGGCGCCTGCCAACGCTGCGCCTGGACACACTGACAGTGCAGTGGCAACCGAACCCGATGCAGCGCGGCCCGGCCTGCCTGCCCCTGGCCTACTGATCATGCACGCGACAAGGGCACAACACCACCGATCAAGGAGTAGGCATGGCTGAGAAATTCGAGATGCATCGAGACAACGAACTGCCGGCCACCCCCGAGCAGGTCTGGGCAGCGATCGCCACCGGCCCCGGCAACCTCGGATGGGTGTTTCCGATGGAGATCGAGCCGTGGGAGGGCGGAGTGGTCTCCCGCGGCCCCTGCACGGTGACTGTCTGGAATCCCCCGCGGAAGTTTGCCTGCCGCCTCGACCGCGACGACGGGTTCTCACACGTCCTGGAGTACCACCTGAAGGCGCGCGATGACGGCACCACCGTACTGCGCACCGCCATCCACCGAGTGCACACCGGAAACGTCGATGACGTCTGGAAAACCGGCGTCGCCTCTACCGGCGAGTACACCGACTTCTACCACCACACCCTCGAGCAGTACCTGCGATACTTCACCGGCCGGCCCGCGACCTTCGTGCAAGCCTCCGGGCCAGCGGCCGCTACCGAGGAAAATGCGTTCACGATGCTCCGTCGAGGACTCGGCCTCAGCGACGACGTCGCCCAAGGCGACCAGGTGCGCCTCACCCCCACGGGGCTTGACCCGCTGGACGCGGTGGTCGACTATTCGACCCCCCATTTCATCGGCCTTCGCACCGCGGACGGGCTGTACCGCTTCTTCGGCGGGAACGCCTGGGGAATGCCGGTCGGCTTGAGCCTGCACCTGTTCGCCGACGGCGTCGACCAGGACAAGACCGAGCATGCGTGGCGCGTGTGGCTGGACGCGGTGTTCGCCTAGTCCGAAACTTACCGCACTCATCAGGGAGAGGCGATGTCTTTTTCACAAGTCGAAGACTTCGATGTCGTAGTGGTCGGCGGAGGCCCTGCGGGGTCGACGGTGTCCACGCTGGTCGCCAGGCAGGGGCATCGGGTCCTGCTGCTAGACAAGCAGAAGTTTCCCAGGTACCAGATCGGTGAGTCCCTGCTACCGGCCACGATCCACGGAGTGTGCCGGATCCTCGGTGTGGCTGACGAACTTGAGCGGGCCGGTTTCAAGCGCAAGCGCGGTGGAACCTTCAAGTGGGGCGCAAATCCTGAACCCTGGGAGTTTTCTTTCGCGACGTCACCCCGCTTTGCCGGCCCTACTTCCTTCGCCTACCAGGTCGAGCGATCCAAGTTCGACTCGATCCTGCTCGATAATGCTCGACGGTCGGGTGTGGACATCGGCGAAGGCTATGCCGTGTCCGCGGTCATCGAGGAGGAAGGCCGCGTCGTGGGCGTCCGCTATGAGGGCGACGCCGGGCAGTCCCGCGAGGCTCGTACACGGTACGTGGTGGACGCTTCCGGAAACGGTAGCAGGATCCACCGTGCCGTCGGAGGTAAGCGGAGTTACTCGGAGTTCTTCCAGAACATCGCCGTCTTCGGATATTTCGAGGGCGGCAGGCGCCTCGCTGCTCCGAACGACGGGAATATATTCAGCACCGCTTTCGACGAGGGCTGGATCTGGTACATCCCACTTGCCGACAACTTGACCAGCGTGGGGGTCGTGGTCGGGAAGGAGAACGCCACGGAGATCCAGGCCGACGCGGCCGGGGCATGGCGCCGCATGCTCAGGTCCTGCCCCGAGATCGACGCCCTCCTGGACGGGGTCGACCAGGTCGCCGAGGGGCAGTACGCCCAGGTTCGCGTGCGTAAGGACTACTCTTACTGGAAGGACCGGTTCTGGTCACCAGGAATGATCCTAATCGGTGACGCGGCGTGTTTCGTGGATCCAGTGTTCTCCTCAGGGGTTCACCTGGCCACCTACAGCGCGCTGCTTGCCGCCAGATCCATCAACAGTTGCTTGGACGGCACGCTGACCGAGGACCGGAGCTTCAGTGAGTTTGAGGCGCGGTATCGACGGGAGTACGGCCTGTTCTACGAGTTCCTGGTGTCATTCTACGACATGCACCATGACGAGCAGTCCTATTTCTGGAAAGCCAAGAAGATCACGAACTGTGGGAGCAGCGAGCTGGAGGCTTTTGTCGAGCTGGTCGGAGGCGTTGTCTCCGGTGATGCATCGCTAGTGAGTTCGGATGCTGCGGTCGCGCGGCTGTCAGCGACGTCTGCCGAGTTCGAGACCGCCGTGCAGCGCATGAGCGACTCCAGCGACCTGCGCAACCCGATCTTCGAGGCCGAGAGCATCGGCGCCATCCTGCGCGAGGGAGCCAATCTCCAGGGCCGCGCTGTGTTCGGTGCGCCCATCGAACCTGAAGCACCCCTGTTCGCCGGTGGCCTTGTCGACTCAAGCGACGGCATGCACTGGAGGGAACCCTTCGGGCAACGGCATCCATGAAGAGGGGCATTCATGCGTACCGACCCGCCTTCACGAGCGCATTTCGGCAGTGCAGCCGGGTTGAGGTGGAGATCAGGGTCCTCGTCAAAGTCGTGACGTGATGATCACCTCCTTCCTTGATCGTTTGGTTAGACGCCCAGGAGTGTGAGGACTTGGTCTAGGCGGCGGCCCATCTTCTCGGTGGCCTGTTTGATGTTGGTCCAGCCGGCGAGTC
>JBGSWT010000585.1:0-3753 GCA_041751815.1 Pseudonocardiaceae bacterium | reverse complement strand
TTGATCACCCAAGCCGACGCCATCCGGGAGACCGACCCACGCACCGCGCTACTGCTCGGGATCGCAGCTGAGCGCATCCACCCTAGCGGCGCAACCCAGGCAAGCCTGGTCAACACTCTCAGCACCACCCAGTACGAAGGTACTCTCGGCGACCACACCGGCCCCCCGGTGACCTCGGTGGCGCTTTCTCGTGACGGGCGCACGCTGGCCACCGCCGAATCCGATGGCACCGTGATCCTGTGGGATCTCGCCGACCCGGACCGGCCGCGGCAAGCACTGGCGGACCACACCAGCGCGGTGTCTTCGGTGGCGTTCGCTCCTGATGGGCGCACGCTGGCCACTGCCAGCTTCGACCGCACTGTGATCCTGTGGGAACTCACCAACGCGACCCGTGCCCAGCTATCCCGTATGCGCCATACCAGCTCGGTGAACTCGGTGGCGTTCGCTCCTGACGGGCGCACCCTAGCTACCGCCAACGACGACAGCACCGCTGTAATATGGGATCTTACCGACGTGGCCCGGCCTCAGCCGCTTGGGCCAGCTCTGACCAGCCACACCAGCAGAGTGACCGCCGTGGCGTTCGCTCCTGATGGGCGCACTCTGGCCACCACGAGCGACGACAGCACCGTGATCCTGTGGAAACTCACTGACGTAGCCCCACCACAGCGGCTCGAGCCGGCTCTGACCAGCCACACCAGCAGAGTGACCGCCGTCGCGTTCACTTCCGGCAGGCTGGCCACCGGCAGCTCCGATGGCGAAGCGATCCTGTGGGATCTCAGCGAACGTGCCCAGCGCCTCGGGCCTCCGCTGACCGGACAGCCTGGTCCGGTGGACCTCGTGATGTTTGCTCCTGTCGGGCGCACCCTGGACATCACCAGTTCCGACGGCACCGTGATCCAGCACGATCTCTCCGAGCCGGATCGGCCTCGTCTCGGACAATCACGGACCCGCTCCAGCAGCTTGGTGGACTTCCTGGCGTTGGCCCCTGACGGGAACAACAGGGTCACGGCCAGCGACCGGGGCAGTGTGATCCTGTGGGATCTCACTGACCGGAGCCAGCCCCGGCGCCTTGGGCAGCCGCTGGCCGGCCACCGCGGCCTGGTGACCGCAGCGGCGTTCTCCACCGATGGGCGCACTTTGGCCACGGCCAGCGACGACGGTGTCGTGATTCTGTGGAATCTCGCCGACCGGAGCCAGCCCCGGCGCCTTGGGCAGCCGCTGACCGGCCACCGCGGCCTGGTGACCGCAGCGGCGTTCTCCACCGATGGGCGCACCCTGGCCACGGCCAGCGACGACGGCACCGTGATCCTGTGGGATCTCACCGACCGTGCCCAGCCCCGGCCCCTCGGGAAACCGCTGACTGGTCACGCTGGCTCGGTGACCTCTGTGGCGTTCGCTCCTGACGGGACAATGCTGGCCACCGGCGGTTCCGACGCCACCGTAATCCTGTGGGACCTCACGGATATCAATCAACTCCGAGACCATGCGATGGAGCGCGCTTGCTCTACCACTGGGCGCAGTCTCGATCGTGCTGAGTGGGACCGCTACATCCCGGGATTGCCTTATCGGGACACTTGTCACTTGATAACGGGCGAAGGAGATGATTCACGATGACGCGCCTCACGCACCGCACCACCGCCGCGCTCTTCGCCGCAGCCGCCGTGCTGATCGCGTCCGGGTGCAACCAGAGTGCTGCAGACGCCGGGGTGGGCGGCGAAAGAGTTGATCAACATGTGTTGACTTTCGCCGCGGTACCCAGTTATCGGGCCGCTACCCTGCAGCAGTCGCATCAACCGATCCTCGAAATGCTCAAGAAGGAGACCGGCAAGGAAGTTCGCTTCCAGACCGGCACCGATTATGCGGCGATCACCGAGGGACTGCGCGACGGAAAAATCGACATCGCCGCACTCGGACCGTTTTCCTACGTGCTCGCCAAGCAGCAGGGTGTCCAGATCACTGCGGTGGCGGCCCGGGTGGATGAGAAGGGTAAGGAACCGGGATACCAGTCTTACGGCATCACCTGGACCGGTTCACCGATCAGGACACTGGCGGACTTCCGCGGTAGGAAAATTTGTTTCGTCGATTCCAGCTCCACCGCCGGTTACCTGTACCCCAGCGCCGGTCTGCTCGCTATGGGCATCGAACCGGAAAGGGACACAATACAAATCTTCGAAGGTCGCCACGACGCCTCAGTTCTCGCAGTGGCCAACCGCCAGTGTGATGCTGGCTTTGCGCTCGACAGGATGGTCGACCGGCAGATGATCGAGCAGGGCCGGCTCCAACCCGATCAAATCACCACGGTCTGGAAGTCGGAAACCATCCCTGGCCCGCCGATAGTGATCGCCAACCACCTGGCTCCTGAGCTGCGCCAGCAGCTGACCATGGCGCTCCAGGACAAGGCCAACGCCGACTACCTGCGGGCGAACGGTTTCTGCCAGGGCGAATGCGCGATCGCAGACGGGGCCGCGTACGGCTACCAGGCAGCTGATGATGCCTACTACAACGGCGTGCGCGAGATTTGCATGATGATCCAAAGTGAGCCCTGCACCGAAGGCTGACGTCGCGCGTGCGCCAGCCCATCGGTCGGCGTCTGTCACGATGATGCGCCATTGGGCGCCACTGTGTGTACGAATGCACGACACACCGTGCATGAGAGACGGACACGCGGTGAAGTGCTCAGCTGTAGGTGTGTTCTGTGCCTGGGTACGCGCCTGAGTGGACGTCTTCGGCAAAGTGTCGAGCGGCCTCCCGCAGCCCATCACCGAGCTCCGCATAGGTCTTGACGAACTTTGGTATACGGCCTCCGGGAACGCGGAAGGCCGCCAGGTCCTGCCACACCAGGACCTGGGCGTCGCAGTCAGGCCCCGCGCCGATGCCGATGGTGGGCACCACGGTGGCTGCGGTGATCCGGGCGGCGAGTTCGGCGGGCACCACCTCCAGGACTATGGCGAACACGCCCGCCGCTTCCAGCGCCTTTGCGTCCTCCACCAGCCGCTCGCCTTGCTCACCGCGCCCTTGCACGGAGTAACCGCTCAAGGCGTGCACTGACTGCGGGGTGAGCCCGAGGTGGGCCATCACCGGCACACCGGCCTCGGTCAGCGCCTCGACCTGGGGAAGCACCCGGCGACCGCCCTCCAGCTTCACCGCATGGGCACCAGCCTCTTTGAGGAAACGCGCCGCAGTGTGTAGCGCCTGCGTCGGGGAGGACTGGTAGGAGCCGAATGGCAGGTCGGCGACGACGAGCGCTCGACGAGCCCCGCGGACCACGCCCCGCGCCAGGGGTATCAGTTCGTCGACGGTCACCGGCACCGTCGTTTCATAGCCGTACACCACGTTGGCCGCGGAGTCACCGACCAGCAGCACCGGGATGCCCGCGGCATCCAGGAGAGTCGCGGTGGAGTAGTCGTAGGCGGTGAGCATCGCCCACTTTTCCCAGCGACGCTTGGCCGCGAGAAGGTCCTCGACCCGGATCCGCTTGACCTTCCGGTCCGGGTCGATCGGTCCGCCGTACAGGATGGGCTCGACAGCAGCTGCGGTCATCGTTGACCGTCCTCCCTCGAGGCCGGCGGTCGTCACCGGTCCCCGGGTTGTGCCGATGGCTGATACCTCTGAGCGTGACACCGAATGTGAGCGCCTGCCATTGGCGTGCGACGAGACTCACAGGGTGGCGGGTTACTGGGTGAATTGCGGTGCACTGAGCGTGCATAGGAAACAGGCACAGCGTGCATGAGGGCCGAACACACCGTGCAGGAG
>JBGSWT010000584.1:0-5997 GCA_041751815.1 Pseudonocardiaceae bacterium | reverse complement strand
GTGAGGAGCACGACCCGTGCCCGCTTGCGCAACGCGGCTACGTGCGCGGCAGCACCAGTCGCTTGCCGGAAACCACGCGTGACTGGAGCGAGCACCGCCACTCGCTCATATCCGGCCGCCCGATCGGCGTTGGTCGCCGATCGCACACCGCCATCGATCCAGCGCCGCCCGCCGATGGTGGTCGGTGGCCACACCCCGGGCACCGAGCAGCTGGCCGCAACGGCATCCACCAGGCTCACTGCGGTGTCCCCCACCCGGCTGCCCTGGCCGAAGGCGGCGAATTCACCCGATTCGGCGTCAACGGCCGTCACCAGCAGGCTCTGCGCCGGCCAGGTGCGCGCTTGCAGCCGGGACGCGATAACTCCACGGCGCTCGGCTTCCGGAACCGTCGCAGTCGCCAGCGCCATCCTGCCGACTCGTACTCCAACCTGTTGCGAGCCCCGAGAACAGGCGACGGCCCAACCCCACCGCACGATCGTCCCGATCCCCATTCGGACCGGTGGCTCGAGACCCGGCGCAGCGAGCTGACTTGCGTAAAGCTCCTCGAGATCGTCCCCCGAGGTGATCAGCGCACCCACCACCGACCCGGCTGACGTGCCGACCACAAGGTCGGCGTCGCGCAGATCAACCCCATGTTCAGCCAGCCCCGCGAGTATCCCCAGCTCCCACGCGATGCCAGTGATCCCACCACTGCCGAGCACCAGCGCGCGCTCGGGCATCCCGGGCCTCCTCCCGCAACGCAGCGCCATTCCTGACAGACGCCCAACGATCGCCGGACGGCTCGTGCCGACATTCGCCGCCTCACCGGCGACCGGTTCAGCACCTAGCTTCGGAGCCGCCGTCTCCAAGGCTAGGGTCGGAGTGGGAAACCGAGCTCACGTCCATTCCCACTCCGACCTAGCGAGCCGATCTTCAGCTGCAGCCGCTAGTGGAACCGCAACCTTCGCAGACATAGCAGGATCCGGCAGGCCGCATCTTGGTTCCGCAGGTCATGCACAGGGGTGCGTCCGCGGCCTTGCCCAGCTGAAGTTCCAGCAACTCGGTCGAGCTGCCGACGTACACCGGCGCCGGGCGGGCCAGCGCCGAGATCGGGGCGGTGGAGTCCACCGACGTACGTAATGACTCCACGTCGGCGCCGCCGTCCGCGCCGGTGCCGTAGCTAGCGGACACCTGCTCAGTGCGCTCCTGTGCGGTCAGGACGCCCAGTTGGTCACGCTTGTCCTTGGGCAGGTGGTCCAGCGCGATTCGACGGAACAGGTAGTCCACAACGCTGGTAGCCATCCGAACGTCCGGGTCGTCAGTCATCCCTGCCGGCTCGAAACGCATGTTCACGAACTTGGAGACGTAGGTCTCCAGCGGCACCCCGTACTGCAGCGCTATGGAGATCGCCATCGAGAAGGCGTCCATCACACCGGCCAGCGTGGATCCCTGCTTGGACATCTTCACAAAGATCTCGCCGAGGCCGTCGTCCGGGTAAGACCCTGCCGTCAAATAGCCCTCGGCACCACCGACGGTGAAGGAAACGGTTTCGCTGGGCCGCTTTTTGGGCAGCCGCTTACGCACCGGCCTGGTCTCGGCTACCACCTTCTCTGCAGCGGTGGTCGCAGTCTTGCCGGTGGACAGCGGCTGGCCGACCTTGCAGTTGTCCCGGTAGATCGCCAGCGCCTTGAGCCCCATCTTCCAGGACTGGAGATAGATTTCCTCCACCTCAGCGACGGTGGCCTTCTCGGGCATGTTGACCGTCTTGCTGATAGCTCCCGAGATAAATGGTTGGGTCGCCGCCATCATCCGGACATGCCCCATCGGAGCGATGGCCCGCTCTCCCATCGCGCAGTCGAACACTTCGTAATGCTCAGCGCGCAACCCAGGAGCATCGATCACGTGGCCATGCTCAGCGATGTACTCGACGATCGCCTCGCTCTGCTCATTCTGGTAACCGAGCGCAGCGAGTGCCTTCGGCACCGTCTGGTTGACTATCTGCATAGAGCCACCGCCGACCAGTTTTTTGAACTTCACCAGCGAAAAGTCCGGTTCAATTCCGGTCGTATCGCAATCCATCATGAATCCGATAGTGTTGTGGCTGACAAACCCTGCCGCGACATAGGTCGTGTTAGACGGAACCGACAGATCATAGGTCGGCTGTATACCGCCATCCTCGTTCGTCGCCACCGACTCGAATAAATACTCGAGCGCATCGTCGAGCCGATGGTCGGAGTGTTCAGCCCGTATCCGGCGCGCCAGGCCACGGCTAACCGCACCATACTTGCGTAGCGACTGCATAACAGGATCACGGAACTCTTGGCCACACGGCACCAACTCATCCCAGACCTCGCGGGGCAGCACGATCCGATCGTTCTTGCCACTGGCTATCGGTTCGACGTCGGCCAACAGATTCGCTTTGCGGCTGCTCATAAAACCGATGATTTCGTCATAGGTCAACGCGTGGTCGACGTTACGTATCCGAACTTGGTAGATCGGTCCGCCCCATCCACTGACTGTCTCTCTCGTCGTCGTGGGAAGCCCGAGGTGCAGCAGAATGGTGCGCAAATCATCGGCGAACGACATCGAGCTCGTCGAGACACTGGGCACTCCCTCCTGCACAGTGCCGTCTGCCTCGAACACGCCACGCAGAAAGGCCGAGTACACCTCGACATCATTCGTTTCACGGATCGCTGCAGGAACGCGCGGCGTCCAACCCTTACCGGAATGATCAACTCCAGGAAGATCTTTCGCGAATCCCGCCGCCTGCCACCAACGGGCAAGCTGCACAGACTGCAGAACGAGCTCCTCGTAGCCGGTCCTACCCGTGACCACCGGCTCCAGGCCGAAAAGGCTCTTCGAGAGGATACGCAGACGTTCCACCACGTCTAGATCCGAATCGGCGACACATAGACGGATGCCTTTCGCGTGCAGGCTGCCATCGCCCATGAAATATCCGACAAGTTCGGCGAGTTCATCATCGACGATCTGTGGCACCCACAAGTGCCGGTCACCGGCATAATACGCCTGATCAAGTGGCGGCAGCGAAACCTCACGCGGCGTTCCCACCAGACCGCCCAGCTGCATCGGCACGATATCTCCCTCGGCGATATCGGCGAGTCGCTTCCACTCCCATCGCCCGGTTCGCAAGTCGACAACCTTGATCCGATGCGTCAACGTTCCCTGGATCCTATAACCGCCTCTGGTCACGACCTGGCGGGTCGGTTCCTCACCGTTGACGAAAAATCGCGTCGCCTGCCGGGGGCCGTCATCGGTTGACACCTGGGTGTTGAGTTCCTGCCAACGCTCGCCGTAGATATCGCCCAGCTCGCTCAGTCGGGAGAGGCCGCGATCGGTTGTCACGAGCGTGTCTCCGATCAAGCAGCCCGTCGGCGCTATTACACTGGCCTGAGCGTTGCGCCAACCATTCTTTTCACCGATCCGAATGCCGTCTTGCCACGCCTTTGTGGCGACCTTCTGCACGGTTCGGTCGTTGTGATGATAGGTACGGATCAGATCGTTGGCAGCAGC
This sequence comes from Pseudonocardiaceae bacterium, assembly GCA_041751815.1. GTDB lineage: Bacteria > Actinomycetota > Actinomycetes > Mycobacteriales > Pseudonocardiaceae. Next base: position 2,487 of record JBGSWT010000584.1, on the reverse strand, counting down.
GTGCTTGCGCATCACCCGCTGATGCGGTTCGGCGTTGCGCGCGTAGCCGTCGTAAGGCCCGACGACTCCGGCAAGCTCCGCGGAGCGCTGATACGCCGTGGCAGTCATCAGTGACGTGATCGATGCAGCCAGCGCACGCCCACCTTCTGAGTCATAAGCGTGCCCGGTGGCCATCAACAACGCTCCAAGATTCGCATAGCCGATGCCAAGCTGCCGGAACGCCCTGGTGGTGTCTCCAATCGCCTCAGTAGGAAAATCCGCAAAGCAGATTGAGATGTCCATCGCCGTGATGACGAACTCCACTGTCCTGGCGAACAGCTCCGCGTCGAAGGTGAGGTCCTCGCGGAGGAACTTCATCAGATTGATCGACGCGAGGTTGCAGCTGGAGTTGTCGAGGTGGAGGTACTCGGAACACGGATTAGAGGCTGTGATCCGTCCCGATTCCGGACAGGTGTGCCAATCGTTGATCGTATCGTCGTACTGCAGGCCTGGATCGGCACATTCCCAGGCCGCCTGGGTGATATCTCGGAAAAGCTCCTTGGCTCGCACGGTCTCGATGACCTCACCGGTCATTCGGGCGCGTAGCCCGAATTCGCCGTTGGTCTCCACGGCGCGCATGAACTCATCGGAAACCCGAACCGAGTTGTTCGCGTTCTGATACTGGACCGAGGTGATGTCCTTGCCACCGAGGTCCATGTCATATCCAGCATCGCGGAGCACCCGGATCTTGCGCTCCTCAGCTGCCTTGGTCTGTACGAACTCGCCGATGTCTGGGTGATCGACGTCGAGCACGACCATCTTCGCGGCGCGCCGGGTAGCACCGCCCGATTTGATGGTGCCCGCCGAGGCGTCCGCTCCGCGCATGAAGCTCACCGGGCCAGATGCTGTGCCCCCAGAGGACAGCAACTCCTTCGACGAGCGGATACGAGAAAGATTCAGGCCGGCGCCAGAACCGCCCTTGAAGATCAGCCCCTCTTCTCGGTACCAGTTGAGGATCGAGTCCATGGTGTCGTCGACAGAAAGGATGAAACACGCACTCACCTGATTGGGGGAGGAAGTGCCGACGTTGAACCAGACCGGAGAGTTGAAGCTGAACACCTGGTGCAGCAGCATCCAGGTCAGCTCGTCGGAGAAGATCTGCTTGTCGGTCTCGGTGGCAAAGTATCCGTGCTGCACACCGGCGGCGGTGTAGGTCTGCACCACCCGGTCGATCAGCTGCCGCAGGCTCGACTCGCGCTGCTCGCTGCCCACCGCACCGCGGAAATACTTGCTGGTCACGATATTTACCGCGTTAATAGACCAGGAATCGGGGAACTCTACCCCACGCTGTTCGAAGTTGACCGTGCCGTCCCGCCAGTTGGTCATCACGACGTCCCGGCGCTGCCACGTCACCTCGTCGTAGGGGTGGCGCGCCTCGGTGGTGTAGACCCGCTCCATCCGCAGTGCGCGCTTAGGCGGCGCAGCCGGTGAAGCTCCATTCCCGACGGTCTCGGTCATACTTCATCCCTCTCTCTCGCGATGTCCATACTTGCTGCGTGCTTCACGTCATGTCGCCTGCTCTTGATGTACTGCCGATGGTGGGAGGGACCTCCCGCAGGTTTCGGATCTCCTTTTCGAAGTCATCGATCGAGGAGAAGGACCGATACACACTGGCAAAGCGCAGGTAGGCGACCTCGTCGAGACCCCGCAGCGGACTGAGAATGGCCAACCCGACCTCCTGGCTGGGCACCTCAGCGCTGCCTGAGGAGCGGATCGCCTCCTCCACCCGGTGCGCCAGTTGCTGCAACGCATCCTCATCCACCGGCCGTCCCTGGCATGCCCTGCGCACTCCGCGGACGACCTTGTCCCGGCTGAACGGCTCAGTGACACCCGAGCGCTTCACCACGGCGAGCACCGGCTCCTCCACGGTGGTGAATCGGCGACCACACTCAGCGCATGACCGGCGCCGGCGAATCACCTGTCCGTCCTCGACCTCGCGGGAGTCGACGACGCGCGAGTCGGAGTGTCGGCAAAACGGACAGCGCATGCATCCCCCTTCCCCCGACCCAACCTGTGGGTAAATTACAGCACTGTCACTACTATATGTGGGGGTTGACCGTAAGTCGAGCCGCCACGACGCGCACGATCGACCTGGACCGTGGGGTGTGACGCTCTCATGGCGTACGCGGCCTGTGGCTACGGGGTCGCGCAGCGAAACGCAGCCAGGCGACCGACGGCAGCCGACCTAATGGTGGTCCGGTACCTGTAACTGCTGACCGGGCTGAACGGCCGAACTCGCCATCCCGTTCAGCTGCCGAATCCGCTCCACCACCGCGCGCTGATCGGACTTCGGCGCTACCCGATGCGCGACATCCCACACGGTCTCGCCGGCGCCAACCCGGGTTATCGCCGTCTCGGCCGGAACCCCGGGATCAGCGGCCTGCCCGATCCAGCCCACCCCGCCGACCACGGCTAGCGTCACGGTGGCAGCGGCCGCCAGGCGCACCG
>JBGSWT010000583.1:0-3413 GCA_041751815.1 Pseudonocardiaceae bacterium | reverse complement strand
CCGGCTAGGTCGGCTGCGGTGATCAGGCCGCCGTGCCGGGACATCTCGTCAACGAGCGCCGATCCGGCCACGCCGTCCACGTAGGCGGCGAGCCCGCTGTCGGCGAGTTCACGCAGGGTGGCGGCTAGCGCCGGCTGGCGGAACAGGTCACCGGGGCCGTCCATCGGTGGCCGATGTGGGTAGCGTCCGTCACGCAGGAAAGTCTGTGCTGTGCCCTGGAAACCAAGCAGGAGATCCAGGTACACGCCCTGCATCAGGGCGCCGAACCAGTCGGTCTCGAACCCGTCGTCAGCGAGGGCAATTGCCGGCGCCAGCACCTCCGCCCACGGCAGTCGGCCGAGTTCCCGGTGCGCCGTGAACAGGCCGGGCAGGGTGCCGGGCACGGCGACTGCACCGTGGCCGATCTCATTGGCCCTGCCGGGCACGCCCGCCCAGCCGAGCAGTCCGGGAATGGCCGTGGCGGCGCCATACGCGTCGGGAGTGGCGGCTGCGGGTGCCTCGCTGCGGTAGTCAAGCGTGTATGCCCGTCCATCTGGCCGCAACGCCGTGAGTAAGCCGCCACCGCCGATGGTGGTGGCAAACGGCTGCACAACACCGGTGGCGAGGATGGCGGCAGCAGCAGCGTCCAGTGCGTTGCCACCCCGGCGCAGCACATTAACGCCGGCCTCGGCGGCGAGTGGATGCCGGGCGGTCACCAGGCCATTGCGAACCTGCACAGGAGTCTTGGCATGCAGCCACCTGCTGCGCAGCATAGTCACATTCTGCCTATGATCTCTCTTAACACAATGTAAGCTCGGTCGCGTTGTGGCGCTCGCTGTCCTGCTGTCGCTGCTGGTCGCGGCATGCTTCGGCACCGCGGCGGCGCTGTAGCACTTTGGCGCGAACCGGGTGCGCGATTCCGGTGTTGCTGTCGACACCACGAGCGGGCACACCAACGGAATGTTGATTCAGAACTGCCCGCGTAGGGAATACTGAAGTTGGCCCCCTATCGGCTGACGGGGGCGGTCAGGCCGCGGCGGGACCTTTGTCAGGCGCATGTCAGTGGGCGGTGCTCGTGCCCACTTGCCGCCGGCGCTGGGCGGAGAGGCTTGGGGGCGACGATGGTGCAGACATACGGGGTGGAGCCGGCGGCGGTATTGCATCCCCGGAAACACCGGTTGGGGTGGTGGACGCGCGCTGCCGTGCAAGCGGGGTTGGCGGCGGCGGCATTGTCGCGGCGACTGGGACTGGGGACCGGGTCGATCATCGGTGGTCGGGTGACGTTGGCCCTGGACCGCCGGGCGCTGCAGCGCTTGGCGGCGGGGCGGCGGGTGGTGTTGGTATCGGGAACCAACGGTAAGACCACAACCAGTCATCTGATCGCGGCGGCGGTGGGCACGGTGGGGACGCTGGCGCACAACGCCGGCGGCTCGAATATGCCCGACGGGGTGATGGCGGCGCTGGCCGACGCACCGGACGCCGACTACGCGGTCATCGAGGCTGACGAGCTGCACCTGGCTGCCATCGCCGAGGCAGTCGATCCGATGGTGATGGTTCTGCTGAACCTGACCCGTGATCAATTGGATCGAGCGACTGAGGTAGGGGCGATCGCGGCCGCCATCCGACAAGCATTGGCCCGGCACCCGCATGCGGTGGTCGTGGCCAACGCTGATGATCCGATGGTCGTGTCGGCGGTGGGGGCGGTTTCGCGCGCCGTGTGGGTGGCGGCAGGAGCCAGTTGGTTGGGTGACGTGGCGACCTGTCCTCGTTGTGGCCGCGTCCTCACTTTCACGCATTCCGATGTCACTGTCGGAGCCGTCGACGTCGGCCGTGGCGAGCAGCAGGGGTGGGAGTGTGCGTGTGGACTGGTCCGGCCCACCCCGGACTGGTGGATCGAGGACGGCAAGGCGTGCACCGTAGACACGTTGCTACCGCTGGACATCCGGTTGCCCGGCCAGATCAATCTGGGCAACGCCGCCATGGCGCTGGCCGGCGCCTGCGCAGTCGGCGTTCCGGCCGATCAGGCCGCCCCAGCACTGCGCCGGGTGGAGGCCGTGGCCGGCCGATACGCCACGGTTCACCGCGGATCACAGAACCTGCGCCTGCTGCTGGCCAAGAACCCGGCTGGATGGGCCGGAATGCTCTCCATACTGAGTGAGCCGCGGCCGCTACTGGTGATCATCAACGCCCAGCAGGCCGACGGGAGGGACACCTCGTGGCTCTGGGATGTCCCGTTCGAGCAGCTCAGCTCCCGGCCGGTGGTGGCCAGCGGAGAACGTGCCGCAGATCTTGGTGTTCGGCTCAGCTATGCCGGGCTGGAGCACCAGACCGTCTCGGACCCGTTAGCCGCCCTCGCGGCGCTACCGGAGGGGGCGGTGGACGTGGTGGCCAACTACACCGCCTTTCGGTACTTCCGCCACCGGCTGAGCCAGGAACGGCACGCAGTCGGGTGAGCGGAGAGTCGACGGTCACGATCGGTTTGCTGTTGCCGGACGTGTTGGGAACCTACTCCGATGCCGGCAATGCCACGATATTGGCTCGACGGCTACGGTGGCGCGGCATTCCGGCCGACATTCTTACGATCACTGCTCGCGACGTCCCGGCGACGACGTGCGCGGTATACGTATTGGGTGGCGGGGAGGACACCGCTCAACAATTCGCCGCAGACTGGCTGCGTCGTCATGACCAGCTGCATCGGGCACTGGAAGGCAGCGCGGTCACCCTCGCCGTGTGCGCCGGGCTGCAAATCCTGGGACGGGCATTGAGCGATGCCAGCGGCCATCACTACCCGGGACTAGGTCTGCTGGATATCGCCACCGTGCCCGGCCGCCAGCGCGCCGTCGGCGAGGTGACGAGTACTTGTACGGTACCCGGCATCGGCGCGCTGACCGGCTTCGAGAACCACCGCGGTGTCACCACTCTCGGCGCGGGCACAGCGCCCTTGGGACGAGTGGTCACCGGTATCGGCAATGGAACCAGCGACGGCACGAGGCATCGCACCGAAGGTGTGCTCACCGGCCGCGTCGTCGGCACGTACCTGCACGGCCCCGTGCTGGCCCGCAACCCCGCCTTGGCCGATCACATTCTGCACAAGGTCACCGGCCAGTCCTTGCCCCCCATCGACCTGCCTGACCAAGCCGCCCTACGCCGCACATATCTGCACAACCGCACCTAGCTCCGCAGTTCCAGAATGCACTTGTGGCGGTAGGTTTTTGCGAATGGAGGGGTCGGTGTGAGTGCATTGAGGGGATTCCATCACGTCAAACTGCCGGTGGCGGACGTCGGCCGTAGCCGGGGGTGGTACGAGCGGGTGCTCGGTCTCGAGCTGCGCAGGGAATTCGTCGAAGACGGCGTGCTGATGGGCGTGGGCCTTGAGTAGCCCGGACGGCAGCGTGCAACTCGCCGCGCGCCGCGACCCCGCACGGGCTGCCGCG
>JBGSWT010000582.1:0-3404 GCA_041751815.1 Pseudonocardiaceae bacterium | reverse complement strand
ACGCTGCTGGGCGGCTGCGCCGTCACGCTGCTCGGCGCTCAGGCTGCGTCGACGCCGGTGGACGGCGCTCAGGCTGCGTCGACGCCGGTGGACGGTGCCGAGGATGCGCTGTCCACCCCGGCAGACTCCGATGCGGGCACTGGCACCGCAGGCGAGGACGACGAGCAGGAGAACGAGGTGGAACCAGCGGAGCCGGACTGCTCGCTTGAGAACGGTTCGCCTGAGAATGAACGTGTCTAGGAACGTCCCGGTGCGGGTAACGCTCCGGTCTGTTGTGCGCAGTGCAGTATCGCGTCGGCACTACGGTCGGCGTCCTCGTCGGTGGTATTCCATCCGGACACGCTGATGCGCATCGCGATTCTGCCGTTCCAGTTGGTGGGTCCGCACCAGCAGGTGCCGTCGTGTTGGACGGCGGTGATCAGACGGTTGGTGGCCTCATCGCAGTCGGCCGCGACGAGGACCTGGTTGAGCACCACCTCGTTGAGGATGTCCAATCCGGCCCGAGCCAGCGCGTCACCCATCCGGCGGGCCTGCCGGCAGGCGTTCGCCACCAGATTTGCTATCCCGGTGCGACCAAGGCTTCGAAGTACCGCCCATATCTCGATCTGGCGGGCCCGCTGTGAGGACTGGGGCGTGTGGTGCATCGCCTCGAAACCGCTATCCGGGGGGAGATAGTCGGCGACCGAGGCGAAACTGCGGCGGAGGTGCTCGGCGCTGCGAACAAAGACGATCCCGCTGTCGTAGGTGACATTGAGCCACTTGTGCGCATCGGTAGCCCATGAGTTGGCCTCGGTCAGGCCCTGCACGAGGTGTTGGCGAGTGGGGTCGGCCAGTGCCCACAGACCGAAAGCACCGTCGACATGCAGCCATGCGTCATGTTCCCGCGCCCAGGACACGATCTGCGGGAACGCATCGAACGCCCCGGTGTTGACCTCCCCCGCCTGGGCGCACACGATGACCGGTCCCTCGATATGGGGAAGTAATTCGGCGCGCATCCTTCCTTGGCCATCAACAGGGACACGATGTACTCGATCCCGACCCAACCCGATCAGCCCCAACCCCTTGAGCAAGGTGGAATGGGCTTTATCGCCGGCCACCACGGTCAACGCCGGTGCTCCCCACAAGCCCTGGCGCTGCACATCCCAACCCAGGCGGGCGAGCTGGTAATCGCGGGCGGCGGCCAGCGCCGTGACGTTGGCCATGGTCGCTCCGGTAACGAACGCGGCCTCGCTGGTGTGCGGCAGCCCGAACAGCTGTACCAACCAATTCCGGGTGACCTCATGCAGGCGGGCGGCCACCGGGCTCATTACCGGAAGAGCGGCGTTTTGGTCCCACGCCATGCCAAGCCAGCCCGAGGCCAATGCGATCGGTAACGTCGCGCCGTTGACGAATCCGAAATACCGCGGACCGGTTGTGGCCACCGTCGCGTCCGAGCCTGCCTCGTCCAACAACGAGAATGTCTCCAGTGGATCCGACGGGTGCTCCGGTAGCGGCTCATCGAAACGATCCAGCCCCGCCAGCGCTGCAGATGTCGGCGCCACCGGCCGACGGTCCACGCTGTCGACGTACCGACGTGCGCGGCGTGCCGCCTCTGCGAGCAACTCGTCACGTCCAGCCCACGACGAGGAATCGTTCATTGGGTGCAGCCTCTCAGCGGCCCTCGCCGCTGCCGTACGGGCGGGTGATGATCTCCAGGATGTGCCCGTTCGGATCCATGAAATAGGCACCGCGGCCGCCATCGTTGTGATTGATCCGCCCGGCCTCACGGCCGCCGGGGTCGGCGTAGAAGGCGATTCCGGCCCGCTGGATGCGGGCGAAGATGGTGTCGAATTCCTCTTCAGATACCAGAAACGCGTAGTGCTGCGGGGTGATCTGGTCCGCGTCGCTGTCCATAAAGTCTAAAGTGACGTTGTTGCTGGCCTCGACGGGAAGGAAAGGGCCGTAAGGGGCACCGACCTTCAGTCCCAGGATGGTGGCCAGGAAATCAGCAGCTGCTTTCTTGTCGCGGGCGGCAACGATCGTGTGGTTCAGCTCGACGGACATGGGCTCTCCAAGGGTGTCATCGTTTAGTTCGTTCCGTGCTCATTGTTGGTCCGGTGGCGCAGCAGGGTTGCGGACATGATTGCCAGGCCGGTCACGATCACGGCGCTGAGCCCGGCGTTGAATTGCAGCCCTTGGGTGAACGCCTCACGCGCGGTCTCGAGCAGCTCGACGCTACGTTCGTCAGGTAGCTGGCTGGCCGCGGCCACCGCGCCACCTAGGGTTTCCCGAGCGGCCTCGGCCAGCTCGGGTGGGATGCCGACCGAGACGGTGTCGGTTACCTGGTTGCGGTAGACGGCGGTGCTGATACTGCCCAGTGTGGCGATGCCCAGCGCGATACCGAGCTCGGCGCTGGTCTCGGAGATTCCTGAAGCCGACCCGGCCCGTTGCGGAGGGGCGGACCCGATGATCAGGTCGGTGGTCAAGGCCGTCACCAGGCCGACAGCAAAGGACGTAGCGACGGACCCGGTGACTAAAACCGTGAGGTCAGTATCGGCTTGAACCTGGGTGAGGACACCGAAGCCGATCGCGCCGGTCACCAGTCCGGCGGTGATCACAAAGGCGGGTGGGACGGCTCGGACCAGGATCGGTGCCAGCATCGCTCCGACGAGCCCTGCGATGGCCGCGGGCAAGGTCCACAGCCCGGCCTGCAGGGGCGGCAGCCCGATCACCAGCTGAAGCTGCTGCGCGATGAGGTATTGCGTTCCCGCCAGGACGAGCAGGGAGAGCAGATGCGTAGTCACTGACGCGCTGAAGGCGCGGTCGCTGAACAGTCGAAGGTCGAGCATGGGATCGGCCAGCCTGCGTTGCCGGCGGATGAACAGCCTGCCGATGATCAGACCGACCACGGTGGCCAGCGCGGGCAGCCATCCCAGGCCGTGTGCGGCGGACTCCTTGATGCCGTAGATCACCAGCAGGATGGCGGCCAGGGACAGCGCGACGCTGGCCGGATCGAGCCGACTCGATCCGGGGTCGCGGTACTCGGGCAGCAGCACCGGTGCCGCCACGAGCAGCAGCAGCATGAGCGGGACGCTCAGCAGGAACACCGAGCCCCACCAGAAGTGCGCCAGCAGTGCCCCGCCTACCAGCGGGCCGATCGCGCTACCGGCCAGCAGGCTTGTCATCCACGCCGAGATCGCGACTGTGCGCTGGGATGCGTCGAGGAACATGTTGCGGATCAACGACAGGGTGGAGGGCATCAGGGTCGCGCCGGCGATGCCCAGCAGTGCGCGGGCGGCGATCAGCATCTCGGGGGTCGTGGAGAATGCGGCCAGCGCCGACGCCAGACCGAAGGCGGTGGCGCCGGCGAGCAGCAGCCGCCTGCGGCCGATGCGGTCGCCCAGCGTTCCCATCGTCAGCAGGAA
>JBGSWT010000581.1:0-6671 GCA_041751815.1 Pseudonocardiaceae bacterium | reverse complement strand
TCCACCGACACCGGACACACCGTGCACCGGGTGCGGACACACCGGGCATGGGAGGCGGACACGCCGGGGGGGCACGGTCAGTCCATGCCTTTGGCCCGCCGTCCCAGGGCTCGCTGCACCTCACGGTCGGCGTCCCGCTTGGCCAGGTCGGCCCGCTTGTCGTAGGACCGCTTACCTCGGGCCAGCGCGATCTCCACCTTCACCTTGCCGTCGGAGAAGTACATCGACAGCGGCACCAGCGACAGCCCGCCCTCCCTGGTCTTACCGATCAGCCGGAGGATCTCCTTGCGATGCAGCAGCAACTTGCGGGTCCGTCGAGGCTCGTGGTTGGTCCAGCTACCTTGGTCATATTCCGGAATGTGCACGTTGCGAAGCCACACTTCACCGTCCTCAACGCTGGCATAGGCATCGGTCAGGGAAGCGCGGCCCGCCCGCAGGGATTTGACCTCGGTGCCGGTGAGCACGATGCCCGCCTCGTAGACGTCCATGATTGCGTAGTCGTGCCGGGCCCGCCGGTTCGACACGATCACTTTGCGACCGTGCTCCTTGCTCATTGCTGGCTCATTACTGCCTCTACTGCCTAGGGTCGCCGTCAGGCCCGGACGTAGAGGCGCAACGTCACGTAACCGGTCAGTGCGGCGACCACCGCGCCCACGAGCAGCAGAATCGGCGCGACCGCGAAGATATCCGCGTAACCCAACCGCGGCACGATCGCGGCCTCGAAAACTCCAGCAAGCACCCGGTCGATAAAGGCCACCTTACCGATCACCAGACCCGTGACCGCCAGTAGACCACCGATCACACCGGCGACCACTGCTTCGAGCAGGAAGGGAAGCTGGGTATACCAGCGGGTGGCGCCGGTCAGGCGCATGACACCGACCTCAGCGCGCCGGGTGAACGCTGACACTTGGATGGTATTGGAGATCAGCAGCAATGCCGCGAGAGCCTGGATCAGCGCGATCACGAAGGTGGCGTTGCGCAGGCCGTTGAGTGCCCGGAACAGTTGCCGGAGGTACTCACCCTGGTCCGTGACGCGGTCCACGCCAGGGCGCCCGTTGAACGACTTGGCGATGGACGGAAAGCGTTGCGGATCGGCCAGCTGCACCCGTAGCGACGCCGGTAGCGCCTCCGGTCTGGCCAGCTGCAGCAGCTCCGGCTGTCCCTCGAAGATCCGCTGGAAACGCGCATAGGCGGCCTGCCGGTTCTCGAACAACACCGACTGCACGCCCGAGGCGGCCTCCAGTTCTCCCCGCAGCGCAGCGCACGTGCTGGAAGTGCAGGCAGGGTCATTGGCGCTGATGTCGGCACTGAGGTAGACGACGGTCTCGACGCGTTGGTAGTAGTCCCGCTGCATCTGATCGATGGTGCGGACCACGAGCAGGCCCCCACCCAGCAGGCCCAGCGAGATCGCAGTGGTCAGGATCATCGCCATGGTCATGGTGACGTTGCGGCGCAGGCCGGTGACGACCTCGCTGAACACGAAGCTGGCACGCATCAGAAGTGGACATTCCTCATCTCAGTGATCGGCACCTCAGTGGCCGACGCCGTACACGCCACGGCTGTCGTCTCGGACCAGCTGCCCGAGGTGCAGCTCGACGACGCGGCGGCGCATCGAGTCAACGATCGAGTGGTCATGGGTGGCCATCAGTACCGTGGTGCCGGTCCGGTTGATCCGCTCCAGCAACAGCATGATGTCCTGGCTGATGTCGGGATCCAGGTTTCCGGTGGGCTCGTCGGCCAGCAGCAGCAGCGGTCGGTTCACGAAGGCTCTGGCGATCGCGACCCGCTGCTGCTCCCCGCCGGAGAGCTCGTGTGGCATCCGCTCTGCCTTGCCCTCCAAGCCGACCAGCTCAAGCACCTCGGGCACCACCTTGCGGATGCTGTGCCGGGGCTTGCCGATCACCTCGAGGGCAAACGCGATGTTCTCGAAGACGGTCTTGTTGGTCAGTAGCCGGAAATCCTGGAACACGCAGCCGACCCGCTGCCGCAGCTGCGGGATGCGGCGCTGAGAAAGCTTGCTGAGGTTCCAGTTCGCCACATAGACGTCGCCCTTGCTGGCCACCTCCTCCCGCAGCAACAAGCGCAGAAAGGTCGACTTCCCCGACCCGGACGGTCCGATGAGGAACACGAACTCGCCCTTGTCCACCTCGACCGAGACGTTGTCGAGCGCGGGTCTAGTGGCAGTCTTGTAGGACTTGCTGACGTGCTCGAGCCGGATCACGAGCGGCGAGTCTACTCAGCCAGCCCAGGTAATCTGCGGCAACCGGCGGCGGGTCGGTCCCTGGGTTCGACTGAGCGCTAAGCGGCACCGGCGGTCTGCTGCTGGCGGCGCCACCGGATACCGGCCTCGAGAAAGCCGTCGATGTCCCCGTCGAGCACCGCAGCGGGGTTGCCGACCTCGTGCTCCGTCCGCAGGTCCTTGACCATCTGATAGGGATGCAGCACGTAGGAGCGCATCTGGTTGCCCCACGAGCTGCCCTCGCCTTTGAGCGCGTCCATCTCCGCCTGCCGCTCCTGGCGCTTGCGCTCCAGCAACCGGGACTGCAGCACCCGCATGGCCGCTGCTCGATTCTGGATCTGCGATTTCTCGTTCTGGCAGGACACCACGATCCCACTGGACAGGTGTGTGATGCGCACCGCGGAGTCGGTGGTGTTGACGCTTTGCCCACCGGGTCCCGAAGATCGAAAGACGTCGATGCGGATGTCGTTCTCAGGGATGTCGACGTGGTCGGTGGTCTCGGTCACCGGTAGCACCTCAACGCCGGCGAAGGAGGTCTGCCGGCGGCCCTGGTTGTCAAAAGGTGAGATCCGGACCAGCCGATGAGTGCCCTGCTCCACTGACAGGGTGCCGTAGGCGAAGGGCGCCTTGACCACGAAGGTGGCCGACTTGATCCCGGCTTCCTCGGCAAATGAGGTGTCGTAGATTTCGGTGGGATAGCCGTGCCTCTCAGCCCAACGGAGGTACATCCGCATCAGCATCTCGGCGAAGTCGGCGGCGTCCACCCCGCCGGCTTCCGAGCGGATCGTCATCAGCGCGTCCCGCTCGTCGTACTCGCCGGCCAATAGCGTCCGGATCTCCAAGGACGCGATCTCAGCGCTCAACCGGGTTCGCTCGGTTTCAGCCTCCTGTCGGGCGCCCTCATCAGCACCCTCCTCGGCGAGCTCGTAGAGGACCTCCACGTCATCCAGACGCTGGCGCAATCCCACCACCCGCCGCAGGTCACCCTGCTTGTGGGCGAGTGTGCTGTTGACCTGCTGGGCATGCTCGACGTCGTCCCAGAGGTCGGGCCGGCCGGCCTCCTGCTCCAACGTGGCCACCTGGGATCGCATCCGATCGATATCCAGCGCAGCCTCGATCCCGGCAAGGGTGGCGGCGAGATCCTTGAGTTCGGCGGCGACGTCGGGGTTCACGTCGAACCAGCGTAGTCGCCCCTGACAAGCAGGTCTCAGTCCGTGGGGATGGCGTCGAGCAGCTTGAGCACCGCCCGCCGGTGTGAAACGGTGAAATCCGCCGCGGCCTTGATGTACGGATCGGTGGCGGCCTTCGCCTCCGATCTGGCCTGGTCGAGGTGAACGAGATAGTCGGCCCGGGCGCTGCTGACCAGGTTGGCACGCTGTTTGGGAGTGAGCTGACCGGCGTGTACGAGGCGCAGGATCAGCGGGCTGCGCAGGTTGTCCGATCCTGAGGTGGAATTCAGCCAGGACTTGAACGCGCGCTTGCCGGCAGCGGTGATGACGTACTGCTGGCTCGACCGCGCTCCTCTCTTGCCGAGCCGGAGCAGGCCTGCGTCGGTGAGCACCGGCAGCTCGCGGTAGACCTGGCTGCGGGTCACACTGAAGAACGACCCGAACCGCTCCCCGGCGACCGCGACCAGCTGGCCCCCGGTCCTCGGGCCGTCGTGCAGCAGTCCCAGCAGGGCGGCTGAGGTGGCGTTCAGGTCGCGCATTCACTCACGGTGCCACGCCAACCAGACCCTGTCCACAATGGTCGGCACCGTCCACTGTGTCAGACGGCTCGGCGACCCGGTCGCTACAGATCGCCGGTGAGGTGGCGGATCCGCTCGACGAGCCGGACCCGCTCGGCGGCGGATCCAGCCATCGGGGTCACGTTCAGCGTGGTGACGCCCGACCCGTGCAAGGCCTCCAACCGCTCTCGCACGAAACCCACCGGCCCGACCAACGAGGTGTGGCGAAGCAGTTCGTCGGGCACCATCGCGGCCGCATCGTCCTTCTTGCCCTCCAGATAGAGGTCCTGGATGGTCTCGGCCTCCATCTCGAAACCGTAGCGGCGAGCAAGGTTGTTGTAGAAATTGCGGCCCTTCGCGCCCATACCGCCGAGGTAAAGCGCCAGCGTCGGGCGGATGGCGTCGAGCACGCCGGCAACGGCGTCGGTGTCATCGGTGATAGCCAGCGGGGCGGACACCACGACGTCGAGATCACCCAGCGACTGGTCTCGCTTCGCGCTGCCCTGCGCCAGCGAGTCACCCCACACCTCGGCGGCCCGCTCGGGCAGGTAGAACATCGGCTGCCACCCCTCGGCGATCTCCGCCGCCATCGCCACGTTCTTCGGTCCGATCGCGGCGATGACGATCGGGATCCGTTCCCGCACCGGGCGGTTGATCAGCTTCAGTGGCTTGCCTCGCTGGGTGCTACCAGGCTGGGCGGGTAGCGGAATCTGGTAGTGCCTGCCCTGGTATTCCAGCCGGTCCCGGCGCCACACCTGGCGGCAGATCTCCACCAGTTCCCGGGTGCGGCCCAGCGGAGCGGTATAGGGCACGCCGTGGAAGCCTTCGATCACCACCGGGCCCGACGCGCCGATGCCAAGGGTGAATCTGCCGCCCGAGACGTAGTCCAGCCCGGCCGCGGTCATCGCGGTCAGCGCGGGGGTACGGGTGTAGATCTGCAAGATCCCTGAGGCGATCTGCAGCCGCTCGGTGCGCGCGGCGATGAACCCCAGCTGGCTGACCGCGTCGAAACTGTAGGCCTCGGGTACGAACACGATGTCCAACCCGGCCTTTTCGTAATCGCTCAGCTCCGCGACGGTCTCGGCGAACCCGCCGCTGTAGTTCAGCGACATCCCGATGCGCACTGTGTTTCTCCTCGTTCGCGCTTGACTTCCGCACCTGCACCGCGAGCCTGCCAGGCGCGACAATCGACGGCACGGTAACGTGAGTAACCCGGTAACGTTGAGTAGTCCTGGCGACGACGCCGAGGAGGTTATCCATGAGTTCCCCCGACCAGATCACTACCGATCCGATCGGTCTCGACGAGGCGCATAGGCTCATCGCCTCAGGTGCAGTCGTGCTGGTGGACGTCCGCGAGCAGGATGAATGGGACGCCGGCCACGCCGCTGAGGCCGTGCACATGCCGATCGGGGAACTCGATGCTGCCGCCTTGCCCCCCGGCACGCAGATCGTCACCACCTGCCGCTCCGGAGGACGGGGGCTGCGGGCGGCCGCGGCGTTGCATGAAGCGGGATTGCCGGCACGCAACCTGGCCGGCGGAATGCGTGGCTGGCGCGACGCCGGCCTGCCGTTGGAGTCGTCCAACGGCGGAGCAGGCTCAGTGGACTGACACTACGGATCAGGCGATACCTGCCTCACTGGAGCAGTCCGCTACAGATCGAGGACCGCCTTGGTGACGCGATCGTCGATTGACGACACCGGCGCCTCCCGTCCGACGAATGGCTCACCGGCGAAGTAGCGTACGAACAGGCGCTCAGCCGTGCGAGTGGCCAGCGCCTGGTTGCTGAGCGTCGGGTTCGGGCCGCCGAGCCCGTTGGGCAGTGCGGCGTTGTCGGCGATGAACAGCCGCTTCACGAAACGCGCCTCGCCGCTTTCGTCCAGCACCGAGTTGCGCTCGTCGGTTCCCATCCGCATGGTCGACTGCACGTGGAGGATGAGCGGCGCCCAGTCGATGCGGATCACCTTCTTGGCGCCCGCCGCGCGCAGCAACGTCGCCGCCTCGCGCGCCAGAAACTCCCGTTTCTCGACCGTGCGGCGGGTGCGCTGGCGGTGTTTGAAGATCACCTTGGGGATCGGCCCGTGCGCGTCACCCGGGAAGGCGGAGCGCACCACGCGGTTCTGCGCCTCGACGTCGTCGTCGGTGATCACCAGCACGTTCAATAGCCGGTCGACGTCTGACATCGTCTCCTTGAGCTCGGGACCCATGACCCGCCCGGCCGAGCCGTCCCACGGCCCTTGGGCCCCGCGCCCGTTGTCGTAGAAGCCACGGATGCCGCTGTCGCCCAGCCCCATGGTGAAGGCCTGGAGCGCGGGCGGGAGTCCCACGTTCTCGAGCCCGCCGCGGCCCGGGTAGTCGACGCGCGCCGAGGAGCCCACCCCCGCGGAGTTCCCGGTGTAATCGTCGAAGACGCCGATCACCCAGTCGAAGAAGTGGTCGGTGAACCCGCGCCCGACCCAGCCGTTCGGGTCGGGTAGCCCGCTGTTCAGCCACAGCCGCGGGTCCTCGACGCAGCCGCCGGCCATCACCACCACCTGGGCCTCCTCGGTGTGAGTGTCGCCGCTTTGGGTGTCGCGCCAGGTGACCGCGCGGGCGACGAGCTCACCCCCTCGTCGCTCGGTGTGGATGCGGGTGGCGAAGGCGTCCGGGACCAGCGTCACGACCCGGCCCCCGGGCGCCCAGCGGTCCGCGGTCAGAGCCATCGGCAC
>JBGSWT010000580.1:0-5202 GCA_041751815.1 Pseudonocardiaceae bacterium | reverse complement strand
CGGGCGAACTGCCGCCACGGGTCTTCCTGGGTCGCCTTGAGCGACAGCGACACCCGCTCGCGGTCCAGGTCGACGTCGAGCACCTCGACGGTGACCTCCTGGCCGACCTCGACAACCTCGCTGGGGTGATCGATGTGCTTCCAGGACAGCTCGGAGACGTGCACCAGACCGTCCACGCCACCGAGGTCCACGAACGCCCCGAAATTGACGATCGAGGAGACCTGGCCCTTGCGGACCTGCCCCTTGGCCAGCTGGTTGAGGAACTCACTGCGCACCTCGGACTGGGTCTGCTCCAGCCAAGCGCGACGCGAGAGCACCACGTTGTTGCGGTTCTTGTCCAGCTCGATGATCTTAGCTTCGAGCTCGCGACCCACGTAAGGTTGCAGGTCACGGACCCGCCGCATCTCGACCAGCGAGGCCGGCAAGAAGCCTCGCAGCCCGATGTCGAGAATCAGGCCGCCCTTGACGACCTCGATGACGGTGCCCTTGACCGGCTCCTCGTTCTCCTTGAGAGCTTCGATATTGCCCCAGGCGCGCTCGTACTGGGCGCGCTTCTTGGACAGGATCAGTCGGCCTTCCTTGTCCTCCTTCTGGAGAACCAGGGCCTCGACCTCGTCGCCCACCGCGACAACATCTGCGGGGTCGACATCGTGTTTGATGGAGAGTTCCCGCGACGGGATAACGCCCTCGGTCTTGTAACCGATGTCGAGTAGCACTTCGTCACGGTCGACCTTGACGATGGTGCCTTCGACGATATCGCCATCGTTGAAATACTTGATGGTCTTGTCGATGGCGGCGAGGAAGTCCTCCTCCGTCCCGATGTCGTTGATCGCGACCTGCTGAATGGACGGGGCGGCGGTGGTGTCGGTGGACATGCGGTGGGGTGCTCCGAGGGGATAGGGTCGTCGGTGGGCAGTGTGGTGTCGCTGTCGTGCGATGCGCTCACAGCTCTGCTGAGGTATACAACCCCCCGCAGGGCCGCTGTGTTCCGGATGCCGCTGTGTTCCAGTTGCCACTGTGTTCCGGATGCACCGTGTTCCGGATGCGACGTGCTGAGAACGCTCGACAAACCGGCCAGCGCGAAACCACAGCGCTAGTCGATCGTACCCAGGCAAGAGTCCGGGCAGCAAACTCAACCCCCGGCATTCACCCACCCCTTCTGACAGACTGCCTCGGTGACGGGTGCTTCGCAACCACAAGACGACGAACGCAGCACACCCCACGGGCGCGCTGAGGCGTTGCTGGGCACCGTCAGCGTGGCGAAGCGGCTGGTCAGCGCCGCGGACACGGTGGCCGCTAATCGCCGTTGGTGGGACGCCGACGCTGAGGACTACCTCGCCGCCCACGGTGACTTCCTGGGCCAGGCGGATTTCGTGTGGTGTCCGGAGGGACTTCGCGAGTCGGACGTCGGCCTGCTCGGCGAGCTGCCGGGCCGTCGTGTGCTCGAGGTCGGTTGCGGATCGGCACCGTGCGCACGCTGGCTGGCCGTCCAGGGTGCGCGGGTCTTCGGCCTGGACTTGTCGGCTGCAATGCTGCGGCATGCGGTGCAAGCAGCGCGCGAAACCGGAATCTCGGTGCCCCTCGTGCAGGCCGACGCCGCTCGATTGCCCTTCGACGACAGCAGCTTCGACCTGGCCTGTTCGGCGTTCGGCGCGGTGCCGTTCGTCGCGGACTCAGCTGCGGTGATGCGGGAGGTCGCCCGGGTACTGCGCCCTGGCGGTCGGTGGGTCTTCGCGGTCACCCACCCACTGCGCTGGATCTTCCCCGACGATCCCGGTGAGGCCGGCTTGACGGTGGCGCAGTCGTATTTCGACCGCACCCCTTATGCCGAGGTGGACAGCGCAGGCAAACCTACCTACGTAGAGCACCACCGCACCCTGGGTGACCGGGTCAGGGAAATCGTCGCCGCCGGATTTGTGCTGGAGGACCTGGTGGAGCCGGAATGGCCAGCCGGGCTAGATCGGGAATGGGGTCAGTGGAGCCCGCTGCGCGGAGCGCTGTTCCCAGGCACCGCAATCTTCCGCTGCCGCCTCGCGTGACTGCATTGTTGCGCCGTATGAAGTTGGCCCGAACAGGTTCGAACGACCGACGGAGGCACCGTGATGGCAGCCACACCGGTCGAGCTGACCTGGGACCAGGCCCTGTCGTGGCGGATGGACCGGCAGTTGCTCCACCGGCTGGACGACATCGACACAACCGCAATCGTGCAGCGGCTGGCTGGTGTGCACGCCCAAGTCGCCTCCTCCGCTGAGCAGGCAGTCGGGGTACGGCGGCCGGACGGGACATCGGACGTCGCCAAGGCGCTGGCGACCCGCGCAATCGTCAAGACGTGGGCTTTTCGCGGCACTCTGCATCTGCTCGCTGCCGAGGACGCCGGTGCCTACCTCAGCCTGCTGGCCACAGCGAGGAGTTGGGAGAAGCCCGCGTGGCAGCGAGAGTTCGCCACAGCCGAGCAGATGGCTGCGATCGCTGACGCCGCCACCGCAGCGCTCGACGGCGCCGTACTCACCCGTGAGGTTCTCGCTGGCGAGATCATCGCCCGCACCGGCGACGCCTCGCTCGGAGAGAAGTTGATTTCCGGCTGGGGCGCGGTGCTCAAACCGCTGGCATGGCAGGGCCTGCTGTGCAACGGGACCAGCCAAGGCAACCGTGTCACTTTCACCAGCCCGGCTACCTGGCTGCCAGGCTGGAAAGGGCTGCCTGATCCGGCCGACGCCGCCGCCGTCGCGATCCCCAGCTACCTCGGCGCCCACGGTCCCGCCAGCATGACCGCTTTCGACCAGTGGTTATGTCGCGGTGCGTCCAAGAAGGCGACACTGAAAAGCTGGTTCGGTGCGCTGATGGACAACAGCACACTGACCGTGGTGGAGGTCGACGGCGAGCCTCTCTACGCCCGCACCGCCGATGTCGACGCGTTGGCCGCGGCCGTGGCCAGTGACCAGGTGCGCCTACTGCCTGCCTTCGACCAGTACGTGCTTGGGCCCGGCACCAGGGACCACCGGATCATTACGCCCGCCCGTCGCTCTCTGATCAGCAAGGCGGCTGGGTGGATCTCACCGGTTGTGGTGGCGGGTGGGCGGGTAGCCGGCACCTGGCAGGCCGACGGCGACGCGCTGGTGATCGAGCTGTTCAGTGAGGCAGATGCAGTTGACCGGACTGCGCTGGATGCCGAGGTCGCCGTCCTGGAGCGGGTCACCGGTCGGCAGTTCACGACGTCAGTCGTCACCATCTGACGCACAGCGCCGATGCGCCATTCGGAGCCGAATCGCGATCTGGCTTGCCGGCAGGAGCGCCATTCGGAGCCGAATCGCGGCAGGCCGCCGTCAACCGTGGTCGTTTACTAGGAACTCGCGACCCTCGGGGTCGGTGATTCGGATGTAAGTGCCCCAGGGCTCGGTGACCGGGTCGGTGACCGTGAGGCCGGCGGCCCGCAACTGCGCGACCGTGCCCAGTAGGTCAGCACAGGAGAAGCCAACCGGGTACTCGGTGCTGGGCTCACGGTCGAAGGCGGCGGCGCTGCTGAGCACCAGCCCGGTCCGTTCTCCCTTCGGCGCGACCTCGATCCAGCGCGCACCGGGCCACATCTCGCCGTCGGTGCGCTTCTCGAAGCCCAGCTTGTCCACGAAGAACTCGACCATCGTGTCCTGATCCGCGACGGCCAGCATCGCCCAGTGGATTCGCGTGATCATGGTCCACCCTCCGTACCTTGCGAGCAGGTCTCAGTGTTGATGCTTCGACCCTGCAAGCAGGTCTCAGTGCGCCGCGTCGTCCCAGCATCGTCCGAATCCGACCGAGACCTCCAGCGGAACGTCCAGCGTGTACGCCGAACCCATCTCGCGACATACAAGGGTTTCCACCGCGGCATGCTCACCGTCGGCGACCTCCAGCACCAGCTCATCGTGCACCTGCAGCAGTATCCGGGAACGGAGGTCCTCGGCACGCAATGCGCGGGCGACTTGCAGCATCGCGACCTTGATGATGTCCGCGGCGCTGCCCTGGATGGGCGCGTTGAGCGCCATCCGCTCGGCCATCTCGCGACGCTGGCGGTTGTCGCTGACGAGGTCGGGAAGGTACCGGCGGCGACCCAGGATAGTGGCGGTGTAGCCATCCAGGCGGGCCTTTTCGACCACCGTGCGCAGGTAGTCCCGGACACCACCGAATCGAGCGAAGTACTCCTCCATCAACTCGCGGGCCTCCTCGGTGGAGATCCGCAGCTGCGCGGACAAGCCGAACGCGGACAACCCGTAGGCCAGGCCGTAGTTCATCGCCTTGATCTTGGCGCGCTGCTCGCCGGTGACCGCGGCAGCGTCCACCGCGAACACCCGCGCGGCGGTGGCGGCGTGGAAGTCATGACCCGACGTGAACGACTCGATCAACGCGGTGTCGTCGGACAGATGCGCCATGATCCGCATCTCGATCTGGCTGTAGTCCGCCGTCATCAACTCTGAATAACCGGGACCCACCACGAACGCTCGCCGGATCCGGCGGCCGGACTCGGTGCGGATCGGAATGTTCTGCAGGTTCGGTTCAGTGGAGGACAATCGGCCGGTCGCGGCGATGGTCTGGTTGTAGGTGGTGTGGATGCGCCCATCGTCGGCCACCGACTTCAGCAGCCCATCCACCGTGGTCTTGAGCCGGGTCGCGTCGCGGTGCGCCAAGAGGTGCGCGAGCAACGGGTGCGCGGTCGCCACGTAGAGGGTCTGCAGCGCATCGGCGTCGGTGGTGTAGCCCGTCTTGGTGCGCTTGGTCTTGGGCATACCCAACTCGTCGAACAGCACTCCCTGCAGCTGTTTGGGCGATCCCAGGTTGATTTCCCTGCCGATCACCCCGAAGCAGTCCTGCTCGGCCTGCTTCACCGCTGCCGAAAAGCCGGCCTCCAGCCCAGCCAATACGTCACCGTCGACGGCGATACCGGCGGCCTCCAGTTCGGCCAGCACCGTGAGCAGCGGCAGCTCCAGGTCGGTGAGCAACGACCGGCCCGCTATCTGGTCCAGCTCGGCGTCCAGTGCGACAGCAAGCTCGGCCACGGCGCGGGCCCGCAGGATTTCGTCGGCCACCCGGGCGGCGGTGTCCTCGTCCTCGAACAGGCTCGGTTGGGCAACCTCTCCGAGTTCCACCCGCAAGCCCTTGCGCAGATAGCGCAACACCAGGTCGGCGAGGTCGAAAGACCGTTGGCCAGGCCGGACCAGGTAGGCGGCCAGC